>JBJTSJ010000261.1:0-19606 GCA_046076605.1 Tabrizicola sp. | reverse complement strand
GCCCCGAAGCTTGGCGTCGCGGCGTCGGAGACGAAGGCAATCTCGTTGAAGCCGCCCGCGTTCAGCGCGCCCATGACCTGGGCCACCCGTTCAGAGGGGATCGAGCCATCCGCCCGGAGGTAGATCTTCTTGGAGGTGCGCTCCGCCGCGATGGCCGTCAGTCTTGGGATCAATTCGGCAGCGCTGACCTCGGTCGTCTGGATCGCCAGCCGCCCGTCGGCGGTGATCGTCACCGACAGCGGCTCTTCCTGTTCGGTGGGTAAGGCCGTTGCTGCCGTTTCCGGCAGCTTGACCGGCACGCCCACGGTCAGCATGGGCGCTGCCACCATGAAGATGATGAGAAGCACCAGCATCACGTCGACCATCGGCG
Organism: Tabrizicola sp.; assembly: GCA_046076605.1. Lineage (GTDB taxonomy): Bacteria > Pseudomonadota > Alphaproteobacteria > Rhodobacterales > Rhodobacteraceae > Tabrizicola. The sequence continues at coordinate 19,236 of JBJTSJ010000261.1, read as the reverse complement.
TGATGTTGATCTCATGCATCGCAGCCGACCGCCCGCCACGTCGGCGCCGCCCTCCGCCGCCCGACGATCCCGAGGCACCCATCCCCATGGCTCAAGAATCCAGCTGGCGCGACAGGATCGTCGCGAATTCGTCGGCAAAAGCCTCATAGCCCCCGACCACCCGGTCGATGTCCGCCGACAGCTTGTTGTAGAAGACCGCCGCCGGTATGGCCGCGACCAGACCCACGCCGGTCGCCAGCAGCGCCTCGGCGATACCCGGGGCCACGACGGCCAGCGACGTGTTCTGGCTGATGGCGATCTGTTCGAAGCTGTGCTTGATCCCCCAGACCGTGCCGAACAGACCGATGAAGGTCGCGGTAGAGCCGGTGGTCGCAAGGAAGCTGAGGCCCCGGTTCATGAATTCGCTTTCCCGCGCGATGGCGACGTTCATCGCCCGGTCGATGCGCGACTGCGCGCCTGCGATCAGCCCGCCGTCCTGTTTGTGGCTGCGCCGCCACTCCAGCATGCCCGCCGAGAAGATCTTTTCCGACGATCCCTGCGGGTCGGGTCCGATCTTTTCGAACAGCTCGTCCAGCGGTTCGCCTGACCAGAAGGCGCGGTCGAAGACCCCCGCCTCGCCCTTGGCCTTCCGAAGCATGATGTGCTTCTGGATGATGATCGCCCAGGACCAGAATGACATGATCAGCAGCATCAACATGACGATCTTCACCGTCAGGGTTGCGCGTGCAAAAAGGGCGAACATGGAGAAATCAATCTCCTGCGCCATCGCAAGGGTGTCCGTTTCCATACGCCTGCTCTTGTTGATCGGGCCGTTTCTCGGCTCCGTTAGCGGTGATTCTAGCAAGAGTGCAGGGGGAATGCCAACACAAGTCTGTGGATGGCAGGGTTTCGCCGCCAGATGACAGCACTTGTCATCGAAAGCGCAGGTTCTCCTGTGACAGGTTCGCGATCCGGCGCGCGCCCATCAGACGCATGCCGCGCATCAGTTCCTCGCGCATCAGGCCCATCGCCCGCGCTACGCCTGGCCGTCCCGCCGCCGCCAGGGCGAACAGGTAGTACGAGCCGAGACCCACGGCCTTGGCCCCCAGCGACAGCGCCTTCAGCACATGGTTGCCCCGGGTGAAACCGCCGTCGACAAGCACATCCAGCCGGTCGCCTGCAGCATCCACCACCTCGGCCAACTGGTCGAAGGGTGCCCGCGTTCCGTCCAGCTGTCGGCCCGAGTGGTTGGACAGTATCACCCCCGCGCAGCCGATTTCGGCCGCCCGGACCGCATCGCCTGCCGACATCACGCCTTTCAGGCAGAAGGGCCCGCCTCAGTCGGCCACCATCTGTGCGACGTCGTCCCAGCCCATGTTCGGGTCCAGCATCTCGGTGAAATAACGGCTGATCGACATCACCCCGCCGCCCAGGTCCACATGCGCCTCCAACTGCGGCAGTTGAATACCCGGATTGCGCAGGTAGCCCAGCGCCCAGCCGGGCCGCAACGCAAAGTCCAGAAGCGCCCCCGCGTTGGGGCGGAACGGAATGCCAAAGCCGCTACGCTTGTCACGCTCGCGGTTGCCGCCAGTGATGCTGTCCACCGTCAGCATCATCACCTCGACGCCCGCCGCGCGCGCAGTCTGCATCATCGCCCGGTTCAGCCCCCGGTCGCGGTGGAAGTAGAACTGGTAGCATTGCGGATTGCGCCCCAGCGCCCGCACTGTCTGCAGGCTTACCGTCCCGATGCTGGACACCCCGAACATTGTCCCGAACTCTGCCGCCACTGCCCCGCTGGCAAGCTCCCCCTCGGGGTGGAACACCCGCTGGAGGGCGGTCGGTGACAGATACACCGGCAACTCCAGCCGCTGGCCCATCACTGTGACGGACAGGTCGACTTCCCCTACGCCGCGCAGGATGTTCGGCACCAGGTCTCAGGCCTCGATCGCCGCTGCGTTGCGCCGCTTTGAAACCTCGTCGTCCGCGCCCCCGTCGATGTAGTCAAAGATTGGCCCGGGCACCCGCCGCTGCGCCAGCCGCCGGAAGTCCTGGAAGTTGTGACAGTCGCTTAACCGCATTCCACTCCTCCAACCCAGTCAGACGCGTCCGGTCAACGCCCTAATGCAACGGCCCCGAGAGCCTGGCCCTGAGGTCCGCTGGCAGCCGCGCCGCGTGGCCATCCTCGGTCAGGCAAACCAGCGTCACCGTAGCCACGAAGACACGCTCACCCCCGCGCAGGACGGTCTGGTCCAGGACGATCCGCGCCCCGCCGAGCGAGGTGAGTACCGTCTCGACCACCAGGTCGTCGGCGAATTTCGCGGGGCGGAGGTAGTCGGCTTCGACCCGGCGGACAGCGAAGACGATCCCGTGCTGCGCCTTCAGCGCCATCTGGTCCACGCCCAAGCTTGCGACCCATTCGGTCCGCGCGCGTTCGATGAACTTCAGGTAATTGGCGTAATAGACGATCCCGGCCAGATCGGTGTCTTCATAGTAGACCTTTACAGTGAACCGATGCGTCACGCCTTGTCCCCCCGCTTTGCCATGGGGATAGCACGGACGGTCCGGGATCAGAAAGCCGCAAGGTTCGTGGCCGGATAGCGCAGGCCGCGTTCTTGCACGTGGACCTCGGCGTCGGTCAGCTGGAACGCGGTCAATAGCCGGTCGATCGTCGCCTGGCGGTTCAGGCCGGTCTGGCAGGTGTAGAGGTCGATGGTGACGAAGCCGCGGCCGGGAAAGGTGTGAAAGCTGATATGGCTTTCGGCGATCATGACAAAGCCCGACAGCCCGCCCGGGTCCTTCAGGCAGTTTGGCCCGACCTCGACCACCACGGGCGTGCAGATTGCGTGCATGCCCATCTCGGCAGGCAGGACGTCCAGGAGGTGCCGCAGCGCGACCGCGTCGGTCATCAAGGGGCCCGAGGCGCTGTAGCCATCGATCATCAGATGCACGCCGAAGGGTTCCTGCCGGAGCAGGCTGGGGGAGAGGTCAGTCATGGATAGCGCTCCGCAAGGTGCTCAACCGGGGGCGGACCGGGCGCAGCCGGTCGTAGACGAGGTGGAAGACATAGGCATAGGCCGCATAAAGGAGCGTGAGCCCGAGATCGGCGAGAAGAGCTGCCCAGAAGCTGAACCCGCCCAGCCAGATGAGGATCGGCAGGGTCACGACCACGGTCGTCGCCTCATGGCTGGCGGCATGGACCAGACGCCAGCGCTGGGGGCGGTCGCTGGCCAGGCGTCCGCTAAGCCTCAGGTCCAGCCAATCAAAGAAGGTGTTGTGGATCGGCGACCAGATCATCACGGCGACGGACAGGGCCAGCATCAGCCAGAACGCCTCGCCCGTGGAACCACCCCCGAACAGAGCGACCAACGGGACGGACAGGCAGAGCCCGCCAAATTCGTAGGAAATGGTCTGAATCAACCGCTCACGCGGGGAACGCAGAGTCATGGGGGCTCCACAAACTGGGCCTTGGGTGATCGAAAACGAAGACGGTATCGATGTCGGTGCAAAAACTGCGATGAGCCTAGCACGGCCCACGCCAGATTCCGCGTGAATTCAGCGCAAATGGGCGAGGGCAATTGTCCACAGGCGGGGAAGGTTCAGGCCGGACGTGCGGGTCCCGATGGGCCGGGGACAGAGGTTGAACGGCGGGTAGGGATTCCCGCCCGCGTTGACTTTTGCGTTGATGTAAACCAGATCATGTGGAATACTGATGCAATAATGGAATTGTCGATTTTCGAGTAACAGACAAAATTACCCCTGGACCGAAATTTCGTGCGGTCCTGCCAAAAAGCTTAATTCACATATTCAAACATTAGGTGATCCCATGCTTTATTCCACTGGCCATGGCGGCCAAATCGTCCCTGCATCAATGACACCGGGCCTTGCGGAAAGCGCCGCTGTTTTCGACGGACCTCTGGCCGCGCCGGTTCTTGTCCCCTCGACACGCGCGATTGCTGTCTCGCGATCCGCGGCGCGGTCGGCCGGGATGGACCGGGCAATCGGCGGAGCGTTCCGTTATTTGTTCCCGACCGCCCCGGCCTTTCCGGCCAGCGGCACAACGCTTGCGGCGCTGGATGCGTTGGGCAATTCGATGTTTGACCCGGCCAATCCCTCACCGCCGGTCAGTATTCCGCCGATCCTGACTTATTTCGGTCAGTTCATCGATCATGACATCACCGCCAATACCGACCGCAAAGTGGCAGGGGTGTCCGACATCGAGGGCAACTTCGTGCCCACCTCGCGTGCCGACGTGATGGCCGGGGTAGACAACCTGCGCGACGGGTCGCTGGGGCTGGACAGCCTTTACGGTGACAGCGTCGGGCAGGATGCGTTTTCGGCCAAGCTGGCCGGGCTGATGCGGCATCCGACGCTGACCAAGAAGATGCGCCTTGGCGTCCCCGCCCCTACGCCGCAGGGCCCGATCACGCCGCCTGCGGACACTGCGACCGACCTGTTGCGGCTGGGGTTCCTTCTGGACCGAGGGGATCTGACTGTGGCTGAGCTGAATGCCTTGCCGCCCGACCAGCGCGCGGCCTTCATCGACAGCAGCAACAACCCGATCCGCCAGCGGGCCATCCTTGGGGATTTCCGCAACGATGAGAACCTCTTGATCGCGCAGCTTCAGGTCGCCTTCCTGCGCTTCCACAACAAGCTGGCAGACCTGGTCCCGACCTTCGACGAGGCGCGCAAGCTGACCCGCTATCACTATCAGTGGCTGGTCGCGCATGAATATCTGCCGAGCCTTTGCGACCGGTCCGTCGTCGACGAGCTGATCGCCACCGGCTCGCCGCTGTATGGTGCGTTCTTCGATGCGAACGTCCCTGCGATGGCGCCCAAGATGCCGATGCCGCTGGAGTTCTCGGCCGCCTGCTTCCGCTTTGGCCACACGATGGTGCGCGGCGGCTATGACCACAACCGCGTCTTCGGACGGCCCGAACCAGGCAAGCCGAACATCCTGCCGTTCGCAGCCTTCAACCTGCTGTTCGCTTTCACCGGCGACGGTCGGATGTCGGGGCAAAGCGACACGCAGCTGCCGGACAACTGGGTCATCGACTGGTCGCGCTTCGTGAATGCCGAAACGCCGGTCCGGTCCGCCAAGGGGTTGGACACCCGGCTTGATGCGCCGTTGGACAACATGGTCAACCAGCCTGCGGGCATCTTCAAGAACCTGGCGAAACGCAACCTGCGCCGCGGTTTCCGGCTGAACCTGCCGAGCGCGCAGGCGTGCATTGCCGGCATCAACGCCAGCGGTCACTTCCGGCCGATCACGGCGCTGGATGCGGCGACGATCATGGACGGCCGGAACATTGCCGGCGCAGACTTCGGCCAGAACACGCCGCTGTGGTTCTACATCCTGCGCGAGGCAGAGCTGCTGGGCAGCAGTCACCTTGGCCCGCTTGGGACGCATATCGTTGCCGGCACGCTTCTGGGCCTGATCATCAAGGACCAGAGCTCGTACTGGAACGACACCTCGGCCGGGCATCGCTGGTCGCCCAGCACCTTCCGTCCCGGCGCGCCGATCGACAGCCTGAAGGCGATGTTGCGCTTTACCGGGCAGCTGGCGTTCTAGGGACTACTGTACGCCGGTCCGCGCGGCCAGCCTGAGGGCATGGCTTCTATCGCGCGCGACCGGCGGCATCACCGGATCATATGCGGCCCGGATCACCGCCCCGATCTCGGGCCGCAGGATCACCTTGCTGCCAACCCGGGCCAAAGGCGAGGTGCCGTCGAAGGCGCGGTCCGACCAGAGGACGACGGTCTGCACCGCCTGGGCGAGGGCCAGCGTCTCGGCCTCCATCGCGGACAGGGCGGCATCCATCCGCAGGAATACGAAGGCCGCCTTGATCGCGCCCTGGGCGTCGAAGCGGAAGATCCGGTACTGGTTGGCATCCGCCGCCTGCAGCTTGGCCACCAGGCTGGGCAGTTCCGGCACCAGCCGGCCCAGGTCGCGGACCTGCAGAAGCTCATCCCAGTCGCGGAAGCAGAAGACCATGAGGTTCGCGCCAAGTTCGGGGTCGGTCTCGGCCATCCGGTGGCCCGCGAGCGTCACCACGGCCTCAAACGCGCCCTTGAACACCGACAGTGAGGCATCATCGACGCCGAAGACGACGGGTACCAGCGGGCGGCTCCAGCGCGCGAAGAGGTATTGCCCGCCGCTGCGGGTGAACAGCGCTTCAATCTCGTCCGGTGTCATCGTCTACTTCCCGCCGAAAAGGTCCGCCTGACTTGCGGTCTTTGGTGCCTCCAACCCCAGATGCCGCCAGGCCTTCTGGCCCAGCATCCGCCCGCGCGGGGTGCGCAGGATCAAGCCCTGCTGGAGGAGGTAGGGCTCGATCACCTCTTCAATGGCGTCACGGGGCTCAGAGAGGGCCGCCGCGATGGTTTCCACCCCCACCGGCCCGCCGCCGTAGTTTTCCGCAAGCAGCGTCAGATAGCGCCGGTCCGCGCCGTCTAGACCCAGGTTGTCGACCTGCAGGCGCGTCAGCGCGCGGTCGGCGAGTTCGCGGCTGATCCGCCCCCCGGCCTCGACCAACGCGAAGTCGGCGACGCGGCGGAGGAGGCGGCCGGCGATGCGCGGGGTGCCGCGCGCGCGGCGGGCGATCTCGCGGCAGCCGTCGGGGTCGGCCTGCAGGCCCATCAGGCGGGCACCGCGGGCGACGATCTCGTAAAGTTCGGCGTCCGAGTAGAACTCCAGCCGGGTCGGGATGCCGAAGCGGTCGCGGAGGGGGGTGGTCAAGAGGCCCAAGCGGGTGGTCGCGCCGACCAGCGTGAAGGGCTGCAGGTCGATCCGCACCGTCCGCGCCGCGGGGCCTTCGCCGATGACGAGATCCAGGGCAAAGTCTTCGAGGGCGGGGTAGAGGACTTCCTCGACCACCGGGGAGAGACGGTGGATTTCGTCGATGAAGAGGACGTCGCGGGGTTCGAGGTTGGTCAGGATCGCCGCCAGGTCGCCAGGCTTGGCGAGGACCGGGCCGGAGGTCATGCGAAAGCCCACGCCAAGTTCACGCGCCATGATCTGGGCGAGGGTGGTCTTCCCCAGGCCCGGGGGGCCGTGGAACAGCGTGTGATCCATCGCCTCGCCCCGCATGCGGGCGGATTCGATGAAGACGGCAAGGTTCGCGCGGGCATCTGCCTGCCCGATGAACTCGGCCAGCATCTGCGGACGGAGCGCCTTGTCGGTGTCTTCGGGCAGGCGTTCGGGGCGGAGGGTGGGGTCAGAGGTCATTTGGAGGCCTCTGGCGCGTGCCTGCGCATCCATTCGACAATCGACTCCGCTTCCCGCCCTGCCACCCCGTACCCCAGGGAGCGGCGCCGTCCCGCAATGGAGAATTGCACCGACCCTCCCCGCCCGAGAAGTCGGAAGGGTATTGAAATCAAAGGCTCTCCCGTTTGATCCCGGGTATCGCAAAGTTCCACAGCGTGAATGTCCCTCAGGACAAGGCGTCGACCGCGCGCCATACCAAGGACCACCAATTCGTAGTCAAGAGCCTGCCCGGCCACGCGCAATACTTCGCGCCCAGTGAGGACCCAAGCAAGAGCATATCCGAAGAAGACTAAGGAAATCGCCCACAAAAGAAACCACCATCGGCCCGTTTGGTCGTCAAATTCTGCCCAGCCCAAAAGCACTGAAAATCCCGCGATCGCCCAGCCCGCTACCCAAACCGAAAGAAGGATACGTTCTCCCATCCGACGCTCGGGTCGAATGACCAGGGTTACGAGATCATAACCGGTATTTTCGGCAATGGACGCGTCGGGCGAGGCCGAGGAGGGCATGTCTACCTCGGCGCCAGAAGCTTCAGTGCCGCCCGGATCAGAGCCGCCGCGTCCGCCTCGGGAAGGTCACCCGCCACCGTCGCCACGGCCTGCGCGGCGTCGCCCTGGCCATAACCGAGGTTCACCAGAGCGGAGAGGGCGTCGGCCGAGGCGGCGGCGCGCTTCTGCGCCCCCTCGTCAACCCGAGTGGGTTTCTTCGGTGCAGGCGCAGCGTCCTCGACCACCACATCATCCGCCTCGGCCTTGGCGGCAAGGCCTGCGCCCGAGGCCATCACGCCAGGTGCCTTGGCCTTGAGTTCCAGGATCACCCGCTGGGCAAGCTTCGTGCCGACGCCGGGAGCGGCCTGCACGGCGCGAGCGTCGCCAAGGGTGATCGCGCGGCCGACGCCTTCGGCGCCGAGGGTGCCCAGGATCGCCATCGAGGCCTTGGCACCGACGCCCTGCACGGTCATCAGAAGCTTGTGCCACTCCTTCTCCAGCATGGTCGGGAAGCCGAAGAGCTGCAGGAGGTCCTCACGCACCAGAAGGTCGGTATAAAGGCTGACCGCCTCGCCCACGCCGGGCAGGCCCGCGAGGGTGCGTTCGCTGACGTGGACGATGTAGCCCACCCCGCGCACGTCGATCAGGACGTGGTCGGGGCCGCGCCAGTCGAGCCGTCCGGAGATGCGCCCAATCATTCAGCCGCCCTCAATGCGGCCGCAAGACGGCCCGAGGACTGGACGTGATGGGCATGGCAGATCGCCACGGCCAGCGCATCCGCCGCGTCGGGGCCCGTGACCTTTACCCCCGGGAACTGCAGCTTGACCATGTGGTCGACCTGCACCTTGGCGGCATGGCCGACGCCGACCACCGTCTTCTTCACGGCGTTCGGCGCGTATTCCCCGACGGCCAGCCCGAATTGCGCCGGGACCAAGAGGGCAATTCCCCGCGCCTGGCCCAGTTTCAGCGTCGCCACCGCGTCCTTGTTGACGAATGTGTGCTCCACCGCCGCCGCTTCGGGCTGCCAAGTACGGAAAACTTCAGTCAATTGCGCATGAAGGCTGAGGAGACGCAGCGCCAGATCGCCGTCGCCGCCATCGGAATGGCAGATGCCGTTCGCCACGTGGGAAAGGCGCGAGCCTGCCACGTCGATCACGCCCCAGCCAAGGTTCCGTAGCCCCGGATCGATGCCTATGACCCGCATCTTGTCCCCGTGTTCCTGCCTGCCACTACGGCTAGCACGAAAAGGGAACATCCGCCAATGGCTTTCCGCAGGCCCCTGAAGAAGCGGCAGCGCATTTTGCACTTGCAGAATACGACGCACTGCGCAAGATATGCGACGTGGTCCGGACTGCCACCCGGAACAATTTGAATCATTTGACAAAATTTTGACACGCGTCATGCAGCGCGTGCATGGCGGCTTTGCTCCGCCGCAACTTGCTTTGCGCATGCAGCACAACTATTTCGCGTGGCATGGAGGAATGAGCCTCCGGTTTGTGCAGTATGAGAACAAGGATGAAAGCCATGGCCGCTGTCGAGACGACCCGCCCGGCGCCCTACGGCGCCATCACCACCTACCGTGCGATCAACGCCCTGTCGAACGTCGTTCTGGCGTTCCAGGCGTGGAATGACGCCCGCATGACGCGCAAAGCGTTGAACAAGCTTTCGGACCGCGAGCTGGACGATATCGGCCTGTGCCGTGGCGACATCGCGTTGATCGGTCGCTGATCGCCTGACGGCCTGCGGGCCGCCTGCGCAACAGTCCGAGATCGGAAACAGGAAAACGGGCCGCATCTATCGATGCGGCCCTTCTTGTTGGAAAGGCAGCCGATCTATGTCTGGGGGGGTAAAGTCTGGGGGGTTAACGCGGAAGGACCGACTGCAGCTGGCCTGAAACCCACAGGGTTGCCGGATCAGCATGCATGAGCCAGGCGCCAACCGGGTCGAACCCTTCGCCAGCCGCAAGGGCGCTGACGCGGTTTTCGTAGGTCTGGGCCCCAACGAAGTAGTGGATAACGCCCTTCACGCCGATGCCCACCGCCAGCACAAGCAGCAGAGGCTTGGCCAGTTTCATGAACCGACCGGCACCGCGGCCAGCCGACCTGCGGCTGACAGTCCCAGCGGCCTCGAAGCCGTAGCCCTTGGCATGGGACTTCTCGATCCGCGAAACACGGCTGTAAAAGTCATTCAAATTTGGATCAACCCACATGTCTCTCACCCAGAGTAGCAGCTCTGACGATTAATTTCTGCCGCATGGTTATGGCGAAATTGCGGCGTATTTCTAAGGGTGTAGACTGACCGCGCGAAAGGCAAGGATTGTCCACGATTTCAATCCCTTTGTAGAACAAGCGTCGACCATTCCCCGATATCGTTCCGACTTTGCAGACAAAGTCCTGCCGCAACGTAAGCGGCCGAGACCGAATCTGCTTGCACAGATAGAAGGCCCGACAGGATCGCTCTACCTCCGGTTGCAAGGTGAGTCGCGATCGCGGGGGCAAGCTCGATCAGCGGGCCCTTCAGGATGTTCGCAAAGACCAGATCATAGGGTCCGGCTGACCTGATTCTGACATGATCAAGGCCAGCGGCCTCCAGGCATTCCACCCGGCCGTCGAGGTTGTTGATCGCCACATTGGCCTCGGCCACGTCCACGGCGACCCGGTCGATGTCGCTGGCGATGACCAGCGCCTCGGGCAGGGTGGCGGCGGCGGCCATGGCGAGGACGGCGGTGCCGCAGCCGATGTCGGCGACCTTGGCGGGGCGCCAGCCTGCGGTCAGAAGCTGGTCGAAGGCCAGAAGGCACCCAAGGGTGGTGCCGTGGTGGCCGGTGCCGAAAGCCACCGTCGCCTCGATCTGTAGGGGCACGCGGCCCGGGGGGACCTTGTCGGCGTCGTGGCTGCCGAAGACGAAGAAGCGGCCGGCGTCGACGGGCGACAGCTCGCGCCGGACATGGGCGACCCAGTCGACTTCGGGCAGTTCCGACAGCGCAAAGGGCTTTGCACCGAAGGCGGTGGCCAGGACCTCAAGCATCACTTGATCCGGGGCCTCCAGGAAATAGGCCCCGACCTCCCAGAGGCCGGAGCCATCCTCGATCTCGAACACGCCGACGCCTGTGGGTTCCGGCTGCATCCGTTCCATGGCCTGGGCCAGGGACTGGGCAGCGTCTTCGCCGGGCAGGGTGGTCAGGGCGGAATAGGTGGGCATGGGCGGGCACTCCTTTGCCTTGGGCCATACGCGCGCCCGCCCTGTCCTTCAAGCCGATCCGCTGCCCGGGGGCCACGAATTTTCGCCGAAAATTCGTCCCCCGCTCAGGCCCGGACGCCGGTCCCGATCGGGCAGGTCACCCCAGTGCCGCCGACGCCGCAATAGCCGCCCGGGTCCTTTGCGAGGTATTGCTGGTGGTAGTCCTCGGCAAAGTAGAAGGTCGGGACGGGCAGGATCTCGGTGGTGATCGGCCCCATGCCCGCAGCCTTCAGCGCCTGGGCGTAGACCTCTTTCGAGGCCTTGGCGGCCTCCATCTGATCCGGCGTGTAGGTGTAGATGCCTGAACGGTAGGTCGAACCGACGTCATTGCCTTGCCGCATGCCTTGCGTCGGGTCGTGGCCTTCCCAGAACACCTTCAGCAGCTGCTCATAGCTGACCTTGGCCGGGTCGTAGATCACCCGGACGACCTCGTTGTGGCCGGTCAGCTGGGTGCAGGTTTCCTTGTAGGTCGGGTTCGGCGTGTAGCCGCCCGCGTAGCCCACCATGGTCAGCCAGACACCCGGGGTCTGCCAGAACTTGCGTTCCACCCCCCAGAAGCAACCCATGCCGAACATCGCTTCGGCCATCTTATCGGGGACGGGCGACTTCGGCGGGATGCCGGACAGGAAATGCGTCTCGGCCGTTGGCAGCGGCTCGGCCCGGCCGGGCAGGGCATCCTCGGGGCGGACCATTTCCATCGACTTGCGGGTGAAGAACATGAGCGGACCTCCTTATCCGAGACCGGTATATAGGCCACCGCGCGGGATTCCCAACGCAGGTTACAGCGGCCTCACCGGGCCTTTACTCGGCTGCAACAGGCATTCCGCGCGAGAAGACGGTTTCATTGCCGGGGGCGGGATGGCGCGGGATCAGGCAGATCAAGCCGACAGCGACCAGCGCCATGCCGGCGCCCATGACAAAGACATAGTCCGGTGAGCGCGCCCAGAGATAGCCAAGGGCCGCGGGCAGGAAGACGGCAGCGATGTGGTTGATGGTGAAGGCGACAGCGGCGGTGGGGGCGATGTCGCGGGGATCGGCGATCTTCTGGAAATAGGTTTTGAGGCTGAAGGACAGGGCAAAGAACAGCTGGTCGAGGATGTAGAGGCCACAGGCGATTATCAGGCCCCAGCCGAACCAATAGAGCCCGCCATAGGCCAGGAACACCAGCGTCAGCCCTACATACTCGAACCCCATCACATTGCGTTCGCCGAACCGGCCCAAGGCCCGGCCCATCGCCGGGGCCACAGCCATGTTGATGAGGTAGTTGAGAAGGAGAAGCAGCGTCATCTCTGACACCTTCATCCCGAAGCGTTCGACCATCATGAAGCCCGCGAAGACCACGAAGATCTGCCGTCGCGCGCCGGCCATGAACTGGAGTGCATAGTAGAGCCAATAGCGGCGGCGCAGGACCATGTGCTTGTGCTGCGGATGGGGGCTTTGGAACTGCGGATAGGCCAGGGCGGCGAACAGGACGATCATGAGCGTCAGCCCGCCCGAGGCCAGGTAGACCGTGTTGTAGTCGAGGCCGAGGGCGTCCCACAGCGCGACGATGGCGCCATAGGCCGCAAGCGAAGCCCCGGCGCCCACGGCCACGATTCGGCCCAGCACGATGGGGGCGCGGTCCTTGTCGATCCACTGCAGCTGCAGCGACTGGTTGACCGTCTCGAAGTAGTGGAAGCCGATCGAGGAGAGGAGCGTCATCACAAGCAGCCCCTGGAAGCTGGTGAACCAGCCCGTCACCGCCGTCGCCGCGCCCAACAGAGCCAGCGCCACCAGCGCCAGCACCTGTTCGCGCACCATCAGAAGCACCAGGATCACGCCGATTGCCAGGAAGCCCGGGATTTCGCGCACGGTATGCAGCCAGCCGATTTCCTTGCCGGTGAAGGACGCCACCTCGATGACGAAGTTGTTCAGAAGCGCCGACCAGGTCGCAAAGCTGAGCGGCATCGCCGCCGCCATCAGATAGAGAAGCGCTTCGGGACGTTGCCAGCGCGGCAGGTCTGGTGTCTTGGACAGGGGAACGGGATCCTGTGGCATGTCCCCCGCATACAGGGCAACGCGCCCGGGGCAAAGGGCAAGCTTGTGTCCGGAACAATTCGGCGGGTCCGGTGCAGGCCGTGTCTGCCCGCCGGGCCGGGGTTGCCCTTCGGCCCGTGGCGGGTGTAGAGGGGCGCATCACCGAAACGGGACCGAGGGTAGGGCCATGGCAGGCCATTCGAAATGGGCGAACATCCAGCATCGCAAGGGCAAGCAGGACAAGCTGCGCTCGAAGATGTTTTCCAAGCTGTCGAAGGAAATCACCGTCGCAGCCAAGATGGGGATGCCTGACCCCGACATGAACCCGCGCCTGCGGCTGGCGGTGAAGGCGGCGAAGGCCGTGTCGATGCCGAAGGACGTGATCGACCGCGCGATCAAGAAATCGCAGATGGGCGACGGGGCGGATTACACCGAGATCCGCTATGAGGGCTACGGCGTGAACGGCATCGCGATCATCGTCGAGGCGATGACCGACAACCTGAACCGCACCGCGTCGAACGTGCGGTCGTATTTCACCAAATGCGGCGGGAACCTGGGGACCACCGGCTCGGTCGCGCACAGCTTTGATCGTGTGGGCGAGATTTCCTATCCGGCATCGGCAGGTTCGGCCGACGACGTGATGATGGCGGCGCTGGACGCGGGCGCGGATGATGTGGAGTCGGACGAGGACGGCCATTGGATCTATTGCCAGGTCGAAAACCTGTCCGAGGTTTCGGACGCGCTGGAGAAGGCGCTGGGGGAATCCACCGAATCCAAGTTGGTCTGGCGGCCGCAAAGCCGGACCGAGGTCGACCTCGACACCGCGCAAAAGCTGATGCGGCTGATCGACCTTCTGGAAGAGGACGACGACGTCCAGACCGTCACGCACAACTTCGACGTGCCCGAAGACGTGGCGGCGCAGCTTTAATTCGTTGCTGCCCCTTGCTTTTTGCGCCGGGAGGGCGCATGTGCGGGGGGCAAAGCTTCTTCTCTTTCGTTCTGCTGTCTGCTTCGGCCCTCAGTCACTCGATCGCGACGACGACTTAGGCCAGGCCACCGCGTCTTGTGGGTGGCATACATGACAGGAGACATCACGATGGCCAATGGCACCGTGAAATGGTTCAACGCCACCAAAGGTTTCGGCTTCATCGCACCGGCAGGCGGGTCGAAGGACGTGTTCGTCCACATCACCGCGCTGGAACGCGCGGGCATCCGCTCGCTGCCCGATGGGCAGGCAGTGACCTATGACGTCGAGCAGGATCGCAACGGCCGGGAATCGGCTGTGAACCTGGCGCTGGCGTAAGCCTTTTCCCTTCCGGGAAGTTTGAACGGGGGTGGCGCAAGCCGCCCCCGTTTTGCTGTCAGGCGATGCCAATGACCTGTATCAAGGACAGGCCTGCGGAATGGCGGGAGACTGGAGCCGTCAACGGACGGAGGGCCTGGCAATGCGGGGAACCTGGGTGGCACTGGTGGCGATGGCCTGCGGCGCGTCGGCCTGCGCCGAGGAAGATGCCGTGGCCGGCGATGCCCGGACGGGCGAGGCGCTGTATACCGCGCATTGCGCGGTCTGCCACGGCCTGCAGGCGCGCGGGAACGGCCCGATGGCGCCGGTCCTTCTGGTGCAGCCTGCCGACCTGACCAGCCTCACAGCGCGGCATGGCGGGGTCTTCCCGCTAGAGCGGGTGACCGCGCGGATCGATGGGCGTGATCCGCTGGTCTCGCATGGCAGCGACATGCCGATCTGGGGTGAATTCTTCGAAGGCCGCGACGTGGTGCTGCGGACCGATGCCGGTCAGCCGCTGATGACCAGCCAGCCGATTGCCGATCTGGTGGCCTGGCTGCGCACGACCCAGAACTAGACGGGGTCCTGCACCAGCGACACCCGGGCCGAGGCGCGGATCGCCTTGGTGACAGGGGCCAGTGCCGGGGCCGCAAGTCGGGTGAACTGCCAGTGCAGTGCGACGTCAAGCGGCGTGTCCGGGATCAGTTCGACCAGGGCGCCTGACCTGAGGTGGGGGGCGATCAGAGGCTCGGGGTTCAGGCCCCAGCCGAGGCCAGCCAGGCAGGCGTCGACAAAGGCCTGGGACGAGGCAATCCGGTGCGTGGGCAAAAGCGGGCGGGTCAGGCCTTTGATCCGCGCGGCGGCCCAGCGGGTCTGCAGCTGGTCCTTATCCGAGAAGGTAAGGGTTGGGGCCTGTCCCATGGCCTTGGCCGTGACGCCGTCCGGGAACCAGCGTTTCAGGTAGGCCGGCGATGCGGTCGCGCGGTAGCGCAGCGCACCAAGCGGGATCGTGTCGCAGCCTTGCAACGGGCCGGGATGCGCCGTGATGGCCGCGACCACTTCGCCGCGCCGAAGCCAGTCCTGGCTGACGTCCTGGTCGTCGATGACGAGGTCGAAAAGACGGCCCTCGGTGGCCGCAAGCGCCGGGATCACCCAGGTCGCAAGGCTGTCGGCGTTGACCGCGATGCGGAGCGTTGCGGGGCCTTTGGCGAGGCCGAGATCCTGAATGATCGATCGTTCAAGGAGCGTGACTTCGTCGTGGTGGCGGATCAGGCGCAGGCCGGTCTCGGTAGCGTGGCACGGAGTGCCGCGGCGGATGAGGAGCGTGCCGGTCTGCTCCTCCAGCGCCTTGATCCGTTGGGAGATTGCGGAGGGGGTGACGTGAAGTTCGACCGCCGCAAGCTCGAAGGTTCCACGGCGATGGACGGCGGCCAGGGCGGCAAGCTGGGCTGGGTCGAGCATTAGCTGCACTTATGCGGAGACAGGAAGATTAACTGGAGTTTGCCGGGGCAGAGCCGTAGGTCAAGGGAAAAGCGGAGGGTCGGGGATGGGTGAGACGGATCTGAAGGTCCTCTTGGCGACGATGGAGCCGGTCCTGTCTCCTGAGCCCTACGGTTTCGCGGTTTGGGATGGCAGTCTCCCGCTGATCGAACTCTTCGCGACGGTCCGCGAGGCGGAGGGGATGACGGTGGTTGCGCCGCTCGCCGAGCTTTTGGCGACCGGGTTGCCGTCGGATCCTTGGGCGCGGATCAGTTTGACGGTCCATTCGGACCTGACAGCGGTGGGCCTGACGGCGGCCTTTGCGGGGGCGCTGGGTCGTGAGGGGATCAGCTGCAATGTGATCGCCGGGTTGCATCACGACCACTTGTTCGTCCAGTGGGACCGGCGGGCGGACGCGATGGCGGCGTTGCGGGCATTGTCCCGTGCTTGAGGCGGCGGTGAATGGCTATCTTGTGGCGCTGAGCCTGATCCTGGCGATCGGGGCGCAGAATGCCTTCGTCCTGCGGCAGGGCCTGCGGCGAGAGCATGTGGGGCTGGTGGTGGCGGTCTGCGCGATCTCGGACGCGGTGCTGATCGGGGCGGGGGTGGCGGGGTTCGGCTCCCTGTCGGCGGCGCTGCCGTGGTTCGGCGAGGCGATGCGCTGGCTGGGGGTCGCGTTCCTGCTGGTCTATGGGGGCCTGCGGTTCCGGGCGGCCTTGCGGGGCGGGGAGGCCTTGCGGCCGTCGGAGGCTGGGGCGGCCTCGCTGAAGTCGGTGCTGGGGACCTGCCTTCTGCTGACCTGGGCCAACCCGCATGTCTATCTGGATACGGTGGTGCTGATCGGGTCGATCTCGGCCCAGCATGCGCCGCATCAGGCGGTCTTCGGGGTGGCGGCGGCCTGTGCCTCGCTGTCGTTCTTCACGGCGCTGGGGTTCGGGGCGCGGCTCTTGGCCCCGGTCTTCGCGCGGCCCGCGGCCTGGGTCTGGTTGGAGGTGGGCGTGGGGGTGACGATGTGGGCCATCGCGGCGGGGCTGGCGCTGGGTGGCTGAGGTGTCCACGGTGACACTTTCCGAAAGCCTAGCAAAAACAGGTGGTTGAATTTTTCCGTTAGGGTGGCGTTAAGCAATCTCGGACGGCGGAATTTGCGTCCAGGGCGGGCGGCGGCCGTTGTAGAAGGCGAGGAGCCGGTCGCGGGTTTTGCCGCTGTCGAGGCCCAGGAAGCGCATGGCATTCTGCCACATAACGCGGTTCAGTTGCGCCTTGGTCAGGCCGATGTCATCGGTCAGGAAATCCATCACCATCTTGCCGTAGAGTTCGGACTTCGGTTCCTTGTCCAGCATGATCCAGTCGGTGCCGAAGATGATGTGACGGACATCAGGGTCGCACTTGTGGATCCAGGCCTTGAGCTGGTCGGTGATGTAGCCTGTCCGGCTGCCGGACTCGAGAACCTCGGAGAAATAGCTGAGGTCCATGTAGAGGTGAGACGACGGATTTTCGCGGACGTAGTGGCCGATCGCCCATTCCCAGCTGGTCTGGCCTGCCGGAAGGCCGGGTGCCTTGCTGGCCCAGCAAAAGCCCCCGCCATGGGCGAGGCAGATGCGCAGGCCGGGACGGTCGTGCAGCGCGCGGATCCAGAACCAGGGGTCGGCACGGCGACCGTAGCCAGTTCCGGCGGCGACCGAGTTGTTGGCATGGGCCAGCATCGGCGCATCGTGGTGCAGGCAGAAGTCGAAGGCGCGGATCATGGCCGCGTCCAGCGCGTGGCCGAGACTGTT
Organism: Tabrizicola sp.; assembly: GCA_046076605.1. Classification (GTDB taxonomy): domain Bacteria; phylum Pseudomonadota; class Alphaproteobacteria; order Rhodobacterales; family Rhodobacteraceae; genus Tabrizicola. The sequence goes on along the minus strand of JBJTSJ010000261.1, from coordinate 1,713 downwards.
CGGCGGCAGGTTCAGCGCCTTGGTTACCGCATTTGGGTACTTTGCGTCGTCGGTTGGGTTCCCGGTCGCCTGAAAGCCCATCGGCGGATAGAGCTTGAGGCCCAGGAAGCCATGCTGGGTCAACGCCTCTTCGGCGAGGGCCAGGGGGTCGAACTCGGGCGTCTTGAAGCGGGTGTGCCGCCCTTCGGTCCAGAACACGGACCGCAGCGGATCGAAGGGAACCATACCGTGAATGGGCACGGGCGAGCGGCGGCAGAGCGCGCCGTAGACCGCGATCTGGTCGGAGAAGGACGAGTCCTTCCGGGTGGTCTCACCCAGCCAGTGCGCATAGTCGACCATCATCGGGACCAACATCAGCGGCGGGCGGCCCCAGCTGCCGCTGGTGCGGATCAGCTCTTGGCCCAGGCTTTGGCGTGAGCGGAAGAAGAGCATCACCCAGCGGATGATCTGGCCGCCGAGGCCGCGGGACTGGACCAGCGCCGCGGCGGCATCGCGGGTCGAAAGCCTGCGCAGGCCATCGTCTGCAATCGTGGCCCCCACCTCTTGCCAGAGGGCTTCGCGGAGGCTGGCATCGCGGAGGGCGCGCGCGGTTGTCGCAGCAATGGGAGGCTCGGCGAGGAAGGTCGCGAGCTTCCGTTCGGTCAGGTTCCGGACGCGGGTCTTTTCGCTGTTTTCGGTGGTGGTGTGGTCCACTTCAAGGAGCAGCCGTTCGCGGCGGGCCGTCAGCGCGTTGCCAAGAAGCAGCCGCACCAGAAGGTCGATCAGGCTTTCGACGAACGTGGGGTCCTCGACCGAGAGGCTGCGGAAGCGGTCGGGGTGCAGGTCGCAGTCTGGATCATCGTATTGGCGCAGCGCAAGCCGGGTCAGGAAGGTGGTAATCGGCAGGTCGGCGCCGTTGAAGAGATGGCAATGGGCGTCGATCAGATGGCCGGTGGGGTCGATGTCCTTATACTCGGGTCGGGTGGCGCAGCCGGGCAGGGTGGAGGCTGCAAGCGCTGCACCCGCCAGCTGAAGCGTGTTGCGACGGGACCATGGGCCCATCCTCGCCCTCCATAGCCTCTGTCCGGGTGAGGCTATCGCATTTCGGGGAATATCCAAAGCCCGTCGATCTTGCTGGTTGGGCGCCTTGCCTTTGCCGGTGGCTTCGGCTTCTGTCCCGCCATGCGCGCGGTGAGTGATCTGGGGCGGCCCCTTGAGGGGGCCTTGTGGATGGCGGGGGCCGGGCTTTCGTTCGTGGGGGTGAACGGGATCGTCCGTTACCTTGGGACCGAGCTGCCTGCGGCGCAGTCGGCGTTCATCCGGTTCGGGTTCGGGCTTTTGTTCCTGCTTCCGGCGTTGTGGGCGATGCAGGGGATGCGGTTCGCCCCCGGAGTGGGGCGGATGTTTCTGGGGCGCGGGGCGTTGCATGTCGTGGCGGTGGTCCTGTGGTTCTATGCCATGGCGCGGGTGCCGGTGGCGGAGATGGCGGCGATTGCCTTCCTCGGGCCGGTGATGGTGCTGGTGATCGGGGGGCTTCTTCTGGGCGAGGGGCTTGGCGCGCGGCGGATCGGGGCGCTGCTGGTGGCGGTGGCGGGCGGGCTGATCGTGTTGCGGCCGGGGTTGCGGGAGTTGTCCCTGGGGCATCTGTCGCAGCTCGGCGCCACGGTGTTCTTTTCGATGAGCTACATCATTGCCAAAAGGTTGAGCCGGGAGGCCCCTGCGTCCGCCATCGTG
>JBJTSJ010000260.1:0-3612 GCA_046076605.1 Tabrizicola sp. | reverse complement strand
GCAAGCGGCGGTAGTTCGGCATGATACTGACCTTGCACGGGTTTTCCTGAAAGTAGGGTGGGCGGATCGCCCACCTTACCTTTGCGTCACTCGATCAGGACGATGTCCGGATCGCCCGCTCGGAAGGTCGCGATCTCGTGGCAGGTGACCACCTCGCTCTCCCGCTCCTCCCAATAGCGCGGGTCGGCCAGCACCGCTTCGGGCAGCCGGTCCTTGTTGAACACCCGCCGCTTCTGCCGCTTCACGGTGACCTCGAACCGGTTCGACCGCAGCCGCGCTCCGGGCCGCAGAAACCCCTCGCGCAAGACCTCTGCCCGGCCCTGCAACCACTTGATCTCGGCCTTGAGCCGGGCGAATTCGTCGACGGGGTCCATCTCAAGCCTCCCTTTAGGTTTCTCCCAGTCTCTCCGGACATGGTTTCGGCCTGGTTAACGCAATCACCCTCCGCGCGCTTGACTTGACGACCTTTCCCCTTGCGCCATCTCCCATCCATGCGCGCCCTTTTCGCCCTTGCCCTCCTCGCAACCCCCGCCCAGGCATGGGACTTCACCCCCACGCCGATCTGCACCATTCTGAACGACACGCCGACCCTGCAGGTCCGCGTCACTTACGACCCGACCCAACCCGAGCCCTACGCGATCACCCTGACCCGCCCCGACCCCTGGCCGGTGACCGACACCTTCGGGCTCAGCTTCAACGGCCCCGCCGCGATGACCATCGGCACCGGACGACACCAGCTGTCGAACGACGGCCGGACGCTGACTGTCACCGACACCGGGTTCGGCAATGTGCTGGACGGGCTCGCTTACAACGGCGCGGCGGCCGCCCTTGCCGGGGACCTGGCCGTGCCCTTCGACCTGAACGGAGCTCGACCGGCGGTCGAGGCGTTCAAGGCTTGCGGCGTGGTCCCCTCGGCTTAAGGCTCAGAAAACCCCGGTCACCTCATACATCACCGGCTCGAACCCCCGACACAACTCGTTGATCCGGCGGTTCCGCTCGCGCATTTCGGGCGTCCGCAGCATCGCCTGATAGTCCTCGCGCCGCGTCCATTGGCTGTAGTTGCAGATCCGCGTCCGCGCATCGTTCATGTGCAACCCCGCCGCGATGAACCCGGGCTGCTGGCTGATGCAGTCGCGATAGGCGGCCTCCAGCGCCTCGACCAGGTCGAAGGCCATCGCGGGCGTGGTCTCGAAGGTGGTGATGACGGTTTGTCCTTGGAAATCCTTGACAATCTGCGGCATGTCGTCCTCCCTCATATGCCAGCAGGATGGCAGAAAGCGGGACCAAAGGCATGAAGTTTCTCGACCCGAACGACCCCTTCTTTCGCCACGCTTGGGTCCGCTGGCTGACGGTCCTCATGCCGCTTGGCTGGGGGGCGTTCGAGCTCTTCTGGCTGCAGTCGCCGTTCTGGGGCGTCCTGTTCCTCGCGGCCGGGGTCTATTCCGGCTACATGCTGTTCTTCCAGCGCGACCGGGACTAGTCCATCCACTCCGGCTGCGGCAGGCCCACGGCCTCGGGGTTGGACAGATAGAGCGCCCCGAAGGCAAGGGCCGCCACCAACAGGACCGCAAAGGTGATCTTCCAGACCGACCAGGGCCGCTCGCCCTGCACTTCGCCGGTCTGGCCGTTGACCAGGAAGCGATAGCTTTTGCCGTTGTACTTGTAGGCTGCCATCCAAACCGGCAGCAGGATGTGCTTGAACGTCTCATCCGACCAGTCGGTGTCGACGTCATGGATGCGCTGTTCGTCCCCACCGATGTCGCGGCGCACGTCTTCGCGGATCACGTTCGACATCCGGTCCTGCGCTTCGCTCCATCCGTCGGCCAAGGCAACCGTGTACCCTTCGGCCTGAAATCCCGCCAGGAATTCAGGGGTATAGCCCGTCAACGCGCCCAGGTCCCAGGGTGTCAGCTCGTTGCCCAACCGTGGCGGCAGGCTGCGCGAGGCCATCACCAGCACATCGTCGAAATCGCGGCTTACCCGACCCGAGGCCGGATACCAGCGCGTATGCCGCACCCTTTCCTGCCGCTGCTCCATCCGGCCGTTGACGCGGACGCTGACGGTGCGGGTCTCATAGTAATACTCCCCGCGCTCGCCGGAATAGCGGCTGTCGGTGTCGGCGTCGAAGGTCCAGAAGGGCACGTAGATCCCGGTCAGGGCCCGTCCCTTGCGCGCGTATTCCAGCAGGGTCCCCGGCGCGAACCATAGGCTGCCCATCCAGCGGATCATCGCGGCCCGCGCCTCGGCTTCGGTCAGGACAAAGGGCACCAGTGCCTGCGGCTTGATGTGGCGCTCGGTTCCGGTATCCAGCACCACCGGCGTCGCGCAGAACGGGCATTCGGTTGCATGAGTCGCGCCCGAGACCTCGACCTTGGCCCCGCAGCTGGGGCAAGAGGTCGTGCGCACCTCTACCATGTCGCCGCTGGAAAGGTCGTCCCGCAGACCGCGCGCCAGGTCCAGCTCTTGCAAGGCCCGCGCCCGCGCGCGTGGAGCCTCGGGCGTGATGGCCTGGACATGACCGCAGTGTTCGCAGGTCAGACTGGTCTGGCCCGGCGCATAGCGCAACTGCGCGCCGCACTGGGCACAGGGCCAGCGGTATTCGTCCTGCGGCATGGCTTACGATTTGGGTGGCGGGGGCGGCAGGCTGTCCAGAAGCCGGGCCAGGTCGGTCTCGGCAGCCATCTTCCAGCCGTCCTGACCGGGGGTCCAGACCATGGTCGCGCGCGTCAGCCGTCCTTCGGCGGCAGCCCTTGCCAGGTCCGCCTCGCCGAAGGGCCCCGACGTCGCCCCGTCCACCGCAAGATGCCACACCCTGCCCGTCGGCGGGGGTGGTGGGGGAGGCGGCGGCGGCGGGGCGACAGAAGGCTGTGTCCCGCCCCATGGCCCCGCGTACTGCCCCATGTTCTGCGCCATGGCGGCCCCCATGCCCATGCCCATCCCGGCCCCCATGGCCTGGCCCATCGCCGAGCCCGGCTGGGACATGCTTTCCGCCGCGTTGAACTGCATGTAGCGGTTCAGGTCGCCCACCACGCCCATCGATGTCCGCTTGTCCAGCGCCTTTTCCACCTCTTCCGGCAGGCTGATGTTTTCAATGTAGAATTCCGGGATGGAAAGTCCGTATTCGCCGACCTTGGGCGCGATGGCATTGGCTATGATCTTGCCCAGATCGGTCAGGTTCGCCGCCATGTCGAGGACCGGGATGCCCGACTTGGCCAGCACCTGGCTCGCCTCTTGCACGATGATGTTGCGGACCTGGAAGCTGATCTCGTCAGCCGTGAATTCGCCGTCCGTCCCCACGATCTCGGTGATGAACTTGCCCGGGTCCGTGACCCGCATCGAATAGGTTCCGAAGGCGCGCAGTCGGACCGGACCGAACTCCGGGTCGCGCGCCATGATCGGGTTCTTCGTGCCCCATTTCTGGTCGTTGAACCGGGTGGTGTTGACGAAATAGACCTCGGACTTGAACGGGCTCTGAAACCCGTGGTCCCAGTGCTGCAGCGTGGTCAGGATCGGCATGTTGTTGGTCTCAAGCATGTAGAGACCGGGCTGGAACACATCCGCCAGCTGCCCCTCATGGATGAAGACGGCCGCCTGACCTTCGCGCACCGTCAG
>JBJTSJ010000259.1:0-4203 GCA_046076605.1 Tabrizicola sp. | reverse complement strand
CGAACTGGGGCTGGCCGCCTCCCGCGACAAGATCGCCGGGGGCCTGCGCCTGCCGGGCGACGAAACCGGCGACTGCTTCAAGTTCACCCAGAATCTCGCCCGTCTGGCTGAAGCCCATGGCGTGACCTTCCGCTATGGGGTCAACATCGACCGGCTTGAAGCCGAAGGCGACCGCATCATTGCGGTCCGCACCGGCGAAGGCCGCGAGACGGCCGACGCTTTTGTTCTGGCCCTCGGCTCCTACTCGCCGATGCTGGTGCGCGAGTTCGGGATCAAGCTGCCCGTCTACCCGGTCAAGGGCTACTCGATAACCGGTCCGAGCGTCGATGAAGCGCGCGCGCCGGTCTCGACCGTGATGGACGAAACCTTCAAGATCGCCATCACCCGGCTAGGCGACCGCATCCGCGTCGGCGGCATGGCCGAGATCGCGGGCTTCGATCACAGCCTGTCGCCGAAACGGCAGGCCACCCTGACCCATTCGGTCGAGGATCTGTTCGGCGGCGCCGGCGACCAGACCCGCGCCAGCTTTTGGACCGGACTGCGCCCGATGACGCCCGATGGCACCCCGATCGTCGGCCGCTCGCCCCTTGGCAACCTGTTCCTCAACACCGGCCACGGCACGCTGGGCTGGACGATGGCCGCCGGTTCGGGTCGTGTGCTTGCCGACCTCGTCTCGGGTCGCAAAGCGGAAATCGCCACTGCCGACCTCGGATACGCCCGCTACTTGCGGCCAGTCCGTCCAGCTCAACCCGTGGCCGAAAAGGCGCTTCGTCCGGCCTGAGCCCGGCCCCGCTAGGCCCGTGCATATGACGCCTTCAGGCAACATTTTCAGGTCAAACGGCCTGAAACGCCGCTCAAGCAACTGGATTGCAAGGGCGTTTGACCGCAGACTGCAGGTACAGGGGCGACGGGTCGGGGAAGGCAGTCGTGGTGGCAGATCGGAACGGACTGGTTGATTACGGTCGGTTTCTGGCGGCGCTGGGCATTGTCTGGTTCGACACTCAGGCCCCCGGCAACCGGGTTGCCTATATGGCGCTGCCGTTCTTCCTTGTCCTTCTCTCGATGCCCTCTACTTCAAGCCTCGCGACGCGGGCAAAACGGCTTTTGCTGCCGTTCGTCACCTGGTCGCTGGTCTTCGCATTGGTGAACATGGCGCTCTCGTTCAAGACCCAGGCTCCTCCGTTCGACTGGTGGAAGTGGAACATGATCCTGTCCGGCACCTGGTTCCACCTCTGGCTCCTGCCTTTCGCCTTCCTTGCGACAGTGGTGGCTCCCTGGTTTCGGCATCCGCTGGCGTCGCTGGGCGCGGCGTTGCTGGTGGCAGTGCTGACGGTCCTCAATGGCGGCCCAGAGACCCCTCCGTTCGGACTATGGACGTTCGGTACCATCCCGGTTCTGGTCGGGATCGCGTTCTTTTCCTGGGGCTGGCGGCTGGCGGTCACCACCCTGTTCCTCAGCACGCTGGTTCTGTTTCTCGGTCACCCTTCGCCGGACAACATCACGATCCTGGTCGGCACTGGTCTCGCGCTTGTGTTCCTGTCCGTGCAGATGCCGGAAACGCCGTTCTCTGACTGGTGTGCCCGCCTGTCGCTTTGGATTTACCTGTCGCATCCCCTGGTGATCATCGTCGGTCAGTCGTTGCGGATCACCTACATCGAGCTTGGACTTTTCTCGCTGGTGGGAAGCGTGATCCTGGCGCAGGTCATCGCCACGGCGGTAAACGCATCACGCAAGGGCATGCTGGAATTCTAGGGTCCAGTCCTCTGGACCCATACCCGCAGCCTCGGTCGCTGACGGAAGCCTCAGCCCATTCTGTCGCGCTTCGTGAGACCTTTCCCCGTCACGGCGACCTGGCGCAAGCCGATGGACCCGCTGCTTGAACCTGCAAGATCAAAGCCGGATTGCCTGAGCCACACGACGCAGCTGGAACCGGGCCAGCCCAGGGTTCGCCGCCTCCCGGTCCAGCGTCAGGCAGACCAGAAACCGGGGTGCACCGCGCAAAGGCTGCAGCAGATGGAAATGCTGCCCCAGAGCCACCTGGATATCCTCTACTGCCTCGTCCGACCCAAGTTCGGCCATGGCTTGCAGGTTGGCACGTGCCACCGCCAGCGCCGCCCGGATCGAGACCTCGGCATCGCCCTGGCCGGCTTCCCGCGCCATCACCTGGCCCGACAGACTGTCCACCAGACAGCCACTGCGGAATCCGCTGATCCGGCGCAGGCCGGACAGATCGACATCGGCCACCCGGGTCGTCGGGCGCCGGGGCCGCAACGCTGGCTGGGGCAGATGGGTGACCGTCGCCTCGACCGGCTGGGGCCTGGCCACGGGCTGCACCATCGGCAGGACCGGCGCGGTTACTGATGCCCTTGCCGGAACCTCGGCCGGGGTAGGCACCACGCGCCGGACCAGCACGACCTTGCGGTCCGCCCGCGTCTCGGACTGCGGGATCGCCTTCAACCAGTCCGCCGCCGACTGGAACCGCGCGGCCGGCATGATCGCCATCGCCTTGTCGATCGCTTCCAGAAAACCCTTGGGATAACCCTCGACCGTTCCGGCCAGCGGCTTGCAGGGATCAGCCCGCTTTTCCGCCAGCGCCGCCAGACGGCTTTGACAGTTCGGCGGGGCGACACCGGCAATCGCATGATAAAGCGAGGCTGCCAGCGCATAGACGTCGCTCCACCGCCCGCTGTTCCCCCCGGCCGTGTACAACTCGTGCGGCGAATAGCCGTCTTTCACCACGCTCAGGCCCGAATACTTCTCGACCGCACCCGCTTCCGTCCGCCGTGCAGCGCCGAAATCGATCAGGATCGGCTCGCCGCCCGGGGTGACAAAGATGTTGTCGGGCGAGATGTCGCAATGCAGTAGCTGGTTGTCGTGGATGTAGCCCACAGCCGAGATCAGCTTGGCCGTCATCCGCACGATCAAATCGGGCGTCAGTTCGGCACGGTTCTCCTCGATGATCTCCAGCAGGTCGTGACCCTTGATGTAGTCCATCGCCATATAGGCGGTGTCATTTTCCTCGAAGACCTGATGCACGCCGACGATGTTCGGGTGCTTCAGCTTTGCCAGGCTTTGCGCCTCATTCAGAAAGCTGCGGATGATCTTCGACATATGGTCGCGCGTTCCAGCTGACCGGGCGCGGACCCGCGTCTGCAGCCGGCGGCAGAAGGTCGAGGAAAAGCATTCCTTGATGACCACATCTCGGCCCAGGCTGTCGGTCGCCTGATAGGTGATGCCGAACCCGCCCGAGTTGATGAACCGGGTGATCTTGTACGAGCCGTGGAAAAGGGACGTGCCCGGCAGCAGCTCGTCCCCAAAATCTGTCTGGGCCAGTATCTCAGACGTATCGAATGCCATCGGTTTGCAACAAGCCCCCATCCCCGAAAGAAGCTTAAGGTTTACGCCCGGCCAGTGTGGCGATTCTCTGGCGAGGCGCGAACCCCATTTTACAACTTTAGGTTGTGTCGCGATTCGGGCGGGATTGAGGCGGATTCTTGTCGGAATTGCCACAAGTCTTGCCAACCCGGCAGGATCTGCAGGGGTTTACGTCAGGTAACTTGTGGGTTTCAGCGCTCTTCGACCAAAATCTCGCGCTTGCCGACGTGGTTGGCGCGGGTGACCACGCCTTCCTCTTCCATCTGCTCCACCAGCCGCGCTGCCTTATTATAGCCGATTCCCAGTTTCCGCTGGATGTATGAGGTGGAGCATTTCCGGTCCCGCGCCACGATGGCCACCGCCTGGTCATACAGCGCGTCGTCAGACGCCTCGCCCGACCCAAGACCCAGCACCATGTCGATGTCGGATGCGACCTCATCCTCCGGCCCTTCGACGACGCCCGACATGTAGACCGGCGGCCCGAAGCTCTTCAGGTGGTTGACGATCTCTTCCACTTCCTCGTCCGACACGAACGGCCCGTGGATACGGGTGATCTTCGCCCCGTTGCCCATGTACAGCATGTCGCCCGCACCCAAGAGCTGCTCGGCCCCCTGTTCGCCCAGAATGGTCCGCGAGTCGATCTTGGACGTCACCTGGAAGGAAATCCGCGTCGGGAAGTTCGCCTTGATCGTGCCGGTGATGACGTCGACCGACGGCCGCTGTGTTGCCATGATCAGGTGGATACCGGAGGCCCGCGCCATCTGCGCCAGGCGGTGGATGCAGGCCTCGATCTCTTTGCCCGCGACCATCATCAGGTCGGCCATCTCG
>JBJTSJ010000258.1:0-12007 GCA_046076605.1 Tabrizicola sp. | reverse complement strand
CTGCAGGCTGAAGGTGATGCCGGGCAGGAACACGCGGTCGGTATAGCCCTTCAGGATCGCCGGGAAGCCGAAGTTCCAGATCGGGTGCACGAAGACCAGCGCCTGGGCCGCGCGCAGACGGTCGACGTGGGATTGCACCGGGGCCGTATTGGTGGCCGTGTCGTGGTAGCCCCGGCGTTCCTCGGCCCCCATCACCGGGTCGAAAACCTCGGCGTAAAGGTCGCAGAGGTCGACCTCCCAGCCGCGGTCTTTCAGAGTGCCCATCACCGTGTCGCGCAGGGCCGCCGCGAAACTTTCGCCGCAAGGGTGGGCATAGAGGACCAGCGCGCGGGTCGTCATCCGGCCGCCTTCATCCCGGGATAGGCATACATGCGCGAATAGTCCCAATCCGGCGCGTCCCAGGCGATCATCTTGCCGGGGTTCAGGATGCCCTTCGGGTCCGCCTGCCGCTTGAAGGCCAGTTGCGTCGCATCGGTGGACTGCCGCCCGCCTTCCTCAAGCGTGTAGCGGTGCGGGTTGAAGATTTGCGCGCCGATGGCCTCATGCGTCGCCACAATCTCATCCAGCCGCGCCTCGCTGATGAATTTGACCAGCGTCAGGCCTGCGAACCCAAGCTGCCCGCCCATCCGCATTGCTTCGAGGTGCTGGATCAGCTCACCCGGAAAGGCCGCGCGGATGGCGGCGATCTTTTCGGCATAGACGCCGGGGGCGTAACCCACCTGCAGGTAGGTGATCGAGGGGTCGATCTTCAGCGCCCGCAGGGTGGTGTGGTTCCAGCCATATTCGAACACGGGTCCAGGCTCGCGGTCCCATTTCGTCTGGTCGCTGCGGTAGAGTATCGTCGCGCCGGGATAGCGGGCGAGGAAGGTCAGGAACCCGTCCATCGACTGCGGCGCGATCATCAGGCCGAGGAGGTTGTCCTCTGCCGTCACATGGGGCGCGACGCGCTGGAAATAGGCGCTGGCGGTGGGGGCTTCGTAGACCGAGATCAGCTTCTTCAAGATGCCGTCCTGGTGGCCAAGGTCTCCGGCGAGCTGCACGGCGGTGGCAAACTCGCTGTGGGTGACAAAGATCTCCACCCAGTCATAGGCGGGGGCGAGGGGCATCTCGATTTCCGTGATGATGCCGTTGGTGCCGTAGGCGTGGGAGACGCGATGAAGCTCTTCGCCCGTGAAGTCGTGCACCTGCGGTATCGCCTCCGCCGTCACGACCCGCAGGCGCAGGATGTTGCCAAGGTCGCGCAGGACCCCCCAGGTGCAGGAGCCGACACCCCCTGACCCCCCGCCGATGAAGCCGCCGATCGTGGCGGTGGACCAGGTGGAGGGGTGCATCCGGAGTTCCTGGTCGGAGTGCGCCTTCGTCGCTGCGTCCAGGTCCTTCAAGAGGCAGCCGGGCTCGACGATGACACGGCCCGGATGGATCGCTTTCACCGCCGTCATATTCTTCATGTGGAGGATGATCCCGCCTTTCAGCGGTATCGCCTGCCCGTAGTTCCCTGTCCCTGCCCCGCGCACAGTGACGGGGACGTCGTGGGCATTGGCGGCGGCGAGGACTTCGATCACCTCCGCCTCGTTGCGGGGCGAGACGACGAAGTCGGCGGTCAGGTGGTCCATCCGGGCCTTGAGGACTGGCGAATACCAGAAGAAATCGCGGCTCTTGGCGCGGACCGAGATCGGGTTCTCGTCGATTTCCAGATGGCTGAGGGCGGCTTTGAGCGCAGCGATTTTGGCGGCGTCGGTCGTCATGCGGTCCTCATCAGGTCGTCAAGCTCGGCATAGTCGGGAAGCGTGGTGTCGATGGCCCGACCGCTGCGCAGGACGGTGCGGTCGGATTGGGGGCGCGAGAAGAGCTCGGTCCAGGTCCGGGCACGGAAGATCACCAGATCGGCGGGGGCGCCGGGGGCAAGGGAGGGTTCGGGGAAGCCGCAAAGCGCAGCGGGGGTGGTAAGGACGGACTGCACCCAATCAGTCGCGGAATGGTCAAGGTGGGCAATCCGCGTCGCCTCGCGCAGGACCTCGACCATGTCCAGATCGCCATAAGCGTAGAACGGGTCGCGGGTGTTGTCGGAGGCGAAGGCCACGGGGATGCCGCGCGCCTTAGCCTCGTGGACCAGCGTGATCCCCCGATTGCGCGGGGTGCGGGCGGGGTGGCGGTCCTGGAGGTAGAGGTTACACATCGGCAGGCTGACGATGCCAATCCCTGCCTTGGCGCAGAGGTCGAGGGTGCGCAGCGCCTCGGCTTCCGGCATTGTGGAGAGCGAGCAGCAGTGGCCAGCGACGATGCGGCCCTGAAAACCCGTCTCCAGCGCGGCCTCAGCGATCTGGGCGAGCGTGTTGACCGTGGGGTCCATCGTCTCATCGGCATGGAAGTCGGTGTGCAGGCCGCGGTCGGCGGCCTGCTGGAAGAACCGGCGCAGGCGGGCGGGCATGTCGGGCATCGGGAAGGTGAAGAGGCCAAGCGTGCCCTGATGTGCGGCGACCCGGTCGGTGAGGGTCTCGAAGGCCGGGTCCAGCACCATGTCGCACCCGGCAAGGGACGCCGCCTGCAGGTCGATGCGCCCGGCCCATTCATCCCGAACCTCGGCAAACAGCGGCCAGGAGATCGAGTCCTGCGGCGGGATGCTGTCGAGATGTGTGCGGACTGCCCGCGTGCCATGAGCGCTGGCCCCGCGCAGGGCGAAGTCCATGCGGCGGCGCACGTCTTCGGCTGACCAGTACCGCTCCCGGTCCGCCCCTGCCGCACCCAGCGCTCCCATGAAACTCCCGTCGGGGTTCGGGCTGCGGCCCCAGATCTGGCCCTTGTCGAGATGCGTGTGCATGTCGACGAAGCACGGCAGAACCATCGCGCCCTTCAGGTCAACCTCGGCCATGCCCGGCGCGGGGGCTACCAGCTTGCCGTCCGAGACCGCGAGGTCCATCCGCACCAAGTCCCCTGCCCCACCCACAAGGCAGGCCGGCACGGTCGCGTTGCGCAAGGCGACGGGGCCGTCGGGCAGGATCATGTCCGCCCCCCCATCGCGCTTTCGTGCCATTTCCGCAGCATCAGCCAAGATACGAAGCTTGTGAGGGCAAAGATCGCGACGCCGACCACTGCGATCAGCGCGAGCGCTGCGAACATGCGGGGGATGTTCAGGCGGTAAGATGCCTCAAGGATGCGGAAGGCCAACCCGGACCCTGCCCCCCCTGTCCCTACGACGTATTCCGCCACGATGGCCCCGATCAGCGCCAGGCCCCCGGCGATGCGCAGGCCCCCCAGGAAATAGGGCATGGCCGAGGGCAATTGCAGGAACAGAAGCCGTTGCAACCGGCTGGCCCCGTAGATCGAAAACAGATCGCGCAGGTTGTGGTCGGTGGATTTGAGACCCAGCGTCGTGTTCGACAGGATCGGGAAGAAGGCCACAATCCAGGCGCAGATCAGGACCCTCGCGGTCGGCTCCTTGACGTAGATGAAGATCAGGGGCGCGATGGAGACGATGGGTGTGACTTGCAGGATCACGGCATAGGGGTAGAAGACAAGCTCGGCAAAGCGGCTCTGGTCGAAAAGGATCGCCAGCAGCACCCCGCCGATCACTGCGACGGCAAGGGCCATAAGGGTGATCCGCAGCGTGACCAGCAAAGCATCGCCCAGGATCGCCCGGTCCTCGACCAGCTGCTGCCAAACGCGCACCGGCGAGGGCAGGATGTAATGCGGCACCTCGTTGGCGACGACGAACCACTGCCAGAGGCCGAGCGTGGCGAAGACCACAGCGATGGGCACCAGCCAGCGCGCCACGGCCTCGATGCGGGCGGCGCGGGCGCGGGCGCGTTCCTCGGCGTCCCAGAGTGCGGCGCGGTTGTCGGCAGGTTCGGGGGCCGTGGTCATCCGGGCTCTCCCATCGCCTGGGCGAGGGCCTCGGAGACGACCTGCGCATGGGCGGCATAAGCGGTCGAGGTGCGGAACTCCATCGTGCGGGGATAGGGCGCGTCGACCTGGATTTCCTGCACAACCCGGCCAGGGCGCGGGGCCATGACGACGATCCGGTCGGACAGGAAGACGCTTTCAAAGACGGAATGGGTCACGAAGATCACCGTGCAGCCGATCTTGTCGCGCATGGCGAGGAGATCGTTGTTCAGCTTCTGCCGCGTGATCTCGTCCAATGCGGCGAAGGGTTCGTCCATCAGGATCAGGCGCGGCCCGGTGACCAGCGCCCGAGCGATGGAGACGCGCATCTTCATGCCCCCGGAAAGTTCGCGCGGGTAGGCGTCGTGGAACTGCGCAAGGCCCACAAGGTCGAGGGCCTCGGCCACCCGAGACCGCACCGTATCGAACCCCTGCCCCCGCAGGCGGAACGGAAGGTAGACGTTCTGCGCCACCGTGGCCCAGGGCATCAGCGTTGGCTCCTGGAAGACCACACCCAGGTCGCCCTTCTGCTGCCCGCCCGACCACAGGATGCGGCCCTGGGTCGGTTGCATCAGCCCGGCGATCAGCCGCAGGGCCGTGGACTTGCCGCAGCCCGACGGGCCGAGAAGCGACAGGAAATCGCCCTCGTTGAGTTCCAGGTTCATCCCCTGCAAGGCGGTCACGGTCCCGTTGAAGACCTTGGCAATCCCCTGCATTTCCAGAAGCGGGCGGCGGGCCCCCAGGGGGCGGATCAAGCGGTGAGCGAGTTCAGTCATGGCATGTCCCCAGGCGGGGCAAAGGCTGATGGCCCCTGCCCCACCCGGATTGCCTCAGTTGGCGGGCTTCAGGTCCATGCCCGTCTTCTTGTTGACGAACTGCAACGTATAGCCCTTGCGGATGTCCACACCCTCGGGCAGCACCCCTGCCTTGACCATCGAGGCGTAGAACTCGTCCATATGGGCATCGGTCATCGCACCAATGCCCATCGTCTCGGCATCGCCGCTGTCGACGATCCCGTGTTCCTTCAGCGCCGCGATGGAATAGGCGATGGCCTCGTCCGACATGTCGGGGTTGTCGGCCTTGATCATCTCGATGGCCTTGGCGTTGTCGCCGTACAGGAAGTTGTACCAGCCGATGGCCGACCCATCGACAAAGCACTGCACGACCTCGGGCTTGTTGGCCACGGTGTCGGCCATCGTCTCGATGATCGTCGAATAGGCGTTGTAGCCGGCGTCGGCGATGAGCCAGGCGTCGGGTTTGAAGCCCGCCTCTTTCTCGACGAAGAACGGCTCGGATGTCAGGTAGCCCTGCATCCCCCAGGTCGGGTTGGCGATCAGCGGGGCGGCGTTGAAGGTGTAGACTTCGCGCTGCTCGGGCTTGAAGCCGTAGGCGCTGATCATCCAGGCCCAGAAGGTGGTGACGCCGCCGTCCGAGATCAGGACCTTGTCGAGCTTCGCGAGGTCCGCGAAGGACGCGGCCACGCCCGGATGGGTCAGGATGACCTGCGGGTCCTTCTGGAAGCTGGCGGCGACGGTGACGATGGGCAGCCCCTCGACCACGGCGTTGATGGTGTCGAGCGTGGAGCCGCCCATGTTGAAATCGACCTGCCCCGCCAGCATCAAGGCGCGGTTGTTCACTTGCGGTCCACCCGGCAGGATCTTCACGTCGATGCCGCAGGCGGCATAGGTCCCGTCCGCAACGGCCTGATAGTAGCCACCGTGTTCGGCCTGGGCGACCCAGTTGGTTCCGAAGGTGACCGGAACGTTCTGGGCGGCGGCGGGCAGTGCCATCAGTGCAGCAACGCCTGTGGCAAGCAAGGGACGCGACGTGAAGCGCATGGATCGGCTCTCCTGTTGGTATGGTGCCCGGCGCATTTGGTTGGCCGCAGCTTTACGGTAGGGCCATCGTTGCAAAGCTCCAGCGGCACTGACAGCGATTCTGAAATCACCCTGCGATTTGGGTGCCCAAACTTACCGCATGAGCGGGCCTTTTGGGAGCAACTGCCTAAAGATCAGGCACCAAACCAAGCCGCAACGCAGTGCGATTGTCAAACCGGGTGCGCCGACACAGTATGCGGTACCCGCACTAAGGGACACCCATGCGATCATTGAACCCGCCCCAGATCCGCCCACCCTTTGCGGCCTATGCTCATGGGGTCGAAATTCCTGCAGGGTTGCGCTGGGTCTGCACCTCAGGACAGCTGGGCTTGCGCGCGGACGAAAGCTTGTCCGAAGACGCCTACGGCCAGGCGGTCCAGTGCCTCGCCAACTGCTCGGCCATCCTGGCCGAAGCCGGGATGGGGCCAGCGGACGTCGTGCGGATCAATGCCTTCGTCACAGACCGCAAGCATATGGCAGGCTACATGCGGGCGCGCGATGAATGGCTTGCCGGGCTGACGCGTCTGCCTGCCTCGACCCTGGTAATCGTCGCGGGCTTTACCCGGCCCGAGTTCCTGGTTGAAGTCGAGGTCACCGCAGCCGCCGTGTGAGCGTTGGTCGAAACTTGCGCAGCCCCTCCCGCGACGTCCCCGCATGCGGTACCAGCGGACCAAGGGGTATCGTCTCAGGCCTTCTCCAGGCAGGTCGCAAGCACTGTTTGACGCTCCCGGCTCCAAAATCAACAAGTCCGGTGTGCTTCTTTAAGCACGGTCCGCGCCGCCGCTCTCGCCGCGTGACGCGACCTTCCCGTTGCCTCTCCCGAAAGCGGGGAAGGGCGAGCGGTTTGCATCAGTCAGACTCCACCACCGTTTGGGCACCGTCGGTGACACTCACGGTCCGATAAATCACGGGCGAATTGCGCTGCTCTAACACGGGTGACCTAGCCCGACCTCCATTGGCGGCTGCTAGTGGGCAAAGGCAAAGACCTTGCTCGGCAGCCGGACCTGAGAATTGGAGGAGCAAGTGATCGTGCAAAATGAGCCTGTCGGGGCGTTCCGGATCCATCCGGCAGGACGGGCGAGCGCCATGCTGCTGCTGGCCGCGTTCTTCTGGGGCTCTGGCAATCTGGCCAACAAGACGGTGCTGCAGGATCTGGACCCCTTTACCGTTGTCGTGCTGCGCAACCTCGTCGCTGCGGTGGCGCTTCTGCCCATGCTTCTTCTGATGGAACCGGCACGCAGGGTGATGCCCACCTGGTTCCGAAGCGCGTTCCCCGTCGGGTTCTTCTTCGGAGTGGCGGTGATCTGCCAGCAATGGGGCTACCAGTCGGCAACCGTCACCAATGCCTCGTTCCTGGTCAACGCCACCTGCGTTCTGACGCCCCTTCTGGCCTGGTTGCTGTACAGCGAAAGGGCGGGACCAAGCACCTTGCTTGCCGCCATGGTGATGCTGCTTGGCGCTCTCAGCATGAGCGGGGTTCTGTGGAAATGGCAGCCGATGACTGCTGGCGACACTTGGTGCCTTGTCTCGGCGCTGTTCTATTCGGTCTGGATGATTCTTCTGGCCCGGCACGTCACGCGGCATGGCCGTCCGGTCCTGACGACGCTGGTGCAATGCCTCTGCGCCGCCGCCATCGCCCTGCCCTTCAGCCTCTCAAACGCACCGGAGCTTGAGCGCAACTTTGCGGGCGCCTTGCCCGAGCTTCTGTATCTTGGCATCTTTTCGACTGCCCTGGCCTTTTGCCTGGCCAGCGTAGCCCAGCGCTGCCTGTCGGCATCGGTCGGCGCGATCCTGATGGCGGCGGAAAGCCTGTTCGGCGCGGCCGGGGGCATCCTTGTGCTGGGCGAGCGTCCGGACCTTGGCGTGATCCTTGGGGCCGCACTGATGATGGCCGCGATCCTGATTGTCTGCAGGTCCGACTAATCCACCCCGTTTGCTCTCAACCCATTCTTGAACCTTGATAATTGCGAGATTGCCATGACACTGTTTCTGATCCGAACCAAAAGCCGCCCAGAGTTACCTACACAGCCGTTGCGGCCAACTGTTTCGAACGGCGCGGCCTCAGGCGTTATGCCGGGATCTGGTCGCTTTGTGCGCTTGGCGTCGGCGCAGTTATTTCGAGCCATTTCTCGGGCTGGAACCTGGGTCTGGCCAGCGGTGGCTGGGGTGGCATGATGATCGCAGCGGCGATCATGGCGGTAATGTTCCTGTGCCTTTCCTTCTCCATCGCCGAGATGAGCGCGGCCCTGCCCTTGTCCGGCGGGTCCTTTTCCTATGCCCGCATGACGCTGGGGCTACCCGCCGCGCGGCATGTCCTGGTGCTGTCGCCGGAAGAGCGCGCAGCGCTGGCCGACGCCTAGGCTGGGCGGTTCCGAAAGACGCGCAGTTAATGCTTGACCCAACGTTGACTTTCGCAAAAATTCAGAGGTGGTACTCTCAGAGACGCGGTTCCTATGCATGGCAGTTTCTGATGCGGGTCAGAATCCACGGGCCGTTCCGCGTTAAGGACGATGCCGGGACGGATGTCACGCCGGTCGGCATGAAGGAACGCGCGCTTCTGGCACTGGTCCTGTTGTCTCCGGGGCAGCGCCGCACCCGGGCTTGGTTGCAAGACAAATTGTGGAGCGACCGCGATCCCCAGCAGGGTTCGGGAAGCCTCCGGCAGGCCCTGTCTAACATCCGCAAGGCTTTGGGCCGGGCGGGCGACCGGCTGAAAGCGGATCGGACCGCCATCTGGCTGGAGCCCGAAGTTGTCCTGCCAGTGGACGAGCCGGGGGAATTGCTGGATGATATCGACGTCCGCGATCCGGAATTCAGCAACTGGCTGCGGGACCAGCGCCAGGCGACGCCGCAAATCGCACCCTCTTACAGTGCTGGCCCCGGCCTGCTGGACAGCCGCATCCGTGCGACGGTCCTTTTGCGCCATACGGACTTTGATCTGTCGACCAGGATGACATTTCTGACCCGCGCCCTGTCGCAAAGGATTGCCAGCGATCTGCTTCTGATCGGGGAAATGGACGTCCTGCAATCCGGTACGGACACCGAACCGGCAGGGCAGGAACATGCCAACGTGCTGGTTGAAATCGAAACCTTTGGCGAAGGTGAATCCGGGTTTGTGATGGTTCGGGTGACCGGTCTGCCGTCGCGTCGCGCAGTCTGGTCTGGCCGAATGTCGATCACCGCGGCGATCACCGACCTTTGGGACGCGCCCGAAGCCACGCGACTGGTCAATCAGACTGTGCGCAAAGTCGCCGATCTTGTCGCTGCGGCGCCGCACATGGCACATCAGCAGGCCTATCACCGCGCGGTTCGCCGGGTCTACGAATACGACCGTGATGCGCTGGCCAAGGCGGACGAGATGTTCGCCAGTATCCAGGACGGAGAGCTGCGCGGCCCGGCCCTCGCCTGGCGCAGCTTTGTCCGGCTGACCTATGCGCTAGAGTTCCGCGACAGCAACGCCGAGATGGTGGCCGCGGCCAGCGCCTTTGCCGATGAGGCCTTGCGCACGACGCCCGATCACCCGGTGGTGCTTGCCCTCACGTCGCAGGTGCGGCTGAAGCTGGAAGGCGATCTTGAGGCTGCACATTACCTTGCCCTGCGCGCGGCAGAAGTTGATGACCAGAACCCCTATGCCCTCGATGCGCTAAGCCAGACCCTGATCCTTCATGGCCAATTCGAACGGGCAAACAGTCTGGCACAACGCGCCCGCGTGGCCGCCCAGGGCATGGACAATGCCTTCAGCTGGGACATGCAGGCCTGCCTGACCTCCGTCAGCCTGCTGGACTTTGAGACGGCCATCCTCGCCGCCCGCGAGTGCCACCACAAGATGCCCTTTTACCGCCCGGCATTGCGCTATCTGGTCGCGCTGTCCTATCTGACCGACCTGCCGCAGGAAGCCGAGCATTTTGCTGCGCGACTGCGTCGGCTGGAACCCGATTTCACGCCGCAGATGTTGCTGCGGCCGGATTACCCGCTGGAGACCCTGCGCGCGCTGGGTCTGGTCGAAAAGCTGCGCAGCATCCTATCATAGCGTCGGCGGAGGGCCCTAGCCGATGACCTCGCGCACATGCAGTGCGGCCGCCGATGATGTACCCGACACTCTGACCCGCCGATCCGTACCGTTTGCCGACGCGGGTACGCCGCACCCTGACCAGCCGTCATCGACCAGGTACTGCAGGACCAACGGAGCCGACCCTTCGGGCTTGCCCGAATACTCCGCCTGTCGCTGCGTAGAATTGCCAAGCTTTTCGTCAGCCTGCACTCCGTCGACCCCGGGGGCCGTCGCCAAGGGCGAAAGAGTGCCGGATCGCAGCACCGGACTGCCCGGGTCGTCGTCCAGTCCGGGCTCGCCCAGCTTGTTTGCCGGTCGGTACATCTGGTGGTCGAACTGGGATTGCCAGTGCGGATATTCCTTGTCGAAGACCGGGTCCGCGTCATCCCGCAGGATCCACAGGTCGGCAGGTTGCGTGGACCGGGTCGACAGAACCCATCGCCCGTGTGGTGCGGGGACATCTGTCCCGCGATGGCCCGAGGGCATCAGGGACAGGCGCAGCCGGGCCATGTTGCCAATGTTCTTGAACCGCTGGATCGATCCCACAACCGAGCCTGAACGAAGGATTCTACGGGACTGCCCCTCGGTAAGACCGCTGGTAAAGGCCGTTTCATTCGTCGGCGCCTTCACATCCAGGCTGGCCCGGCCATTCATCGGCAGGACGTTCTGGATCAGGGCCTCGACGGTATTGATCGAGAAATCATCCGGCGCCTCCCACCAGTCCAGCTTGAGGGGGGCACCATCCGGCGGGGCGCCTGGAAGACGAGCACGAAGCCGACTTTGCAGAAGATTGCCTGCCGACACGACAATGCTCAAACCGGACCGGGCATGGAACGCAAGAAAGTTCTGGATGATCTTGGCGGCAGGATGCGATCCGTCCTGAGGGCCACCGGAAAAGGCATAGGGAAGCAAAATGATCACGGGCGTGCTCCGGATGGCCGACGTCATCCCCAGCGCGGCATCCAGCATCGCAAGCAGGCCGGCCGTCAGACTGTCGCCGCTGTAGTCCTGCACCATGCTGGTAGGAAGTTCGAGACCGAACAGGGCAACGCGCCTCGAGGGATCACCAGGATGTCCGGCTGCCAGATCGGCCATCGCCGTCCCATGCCACAGGCCATCGATATCCTCTGCCGCCGCCGAACCGTAGAAGCTTCCGGGGAACCTGCCACCCAGTTCGCGGACGATCTGGCGGTGCGCGTCACCCCCTGCTTCCGCCCTTTTGCAGAGTTTCTTGATCTCCCCATGGTCAAGCGTCGACCAGGACGGGACGCCCGGCCCGGCCTGGGGATTGTCAAAGTCCAGAAATCGGATGGCGCGAAAGCGAGGGCCCGTGGAATCCACGAATCGACGATTCCAGAACGCAATCCCAACGTCGATGACCACCACAGCGGCGTCAAAATCGGATTGATTGACCAGTTCCAGGGGCTGTCGATCCAGGGCACGCAATGGCGTGTTCGGATCGTGGCGCAGGTCGGTCGGCGGCCCCAGAAACCAAGGCTGCGGGATGAACCCCGAACCGATGACGTCCTGCAGGCCTTTGAGGAATGCTGCCGTCTCATCGGGCATCCCCAGAAGCTCGGCATCGATCGCGGTATAGACCATGGCCGGGTCAACCGTCTCGGGATCAGAGACGGGTTGTGGAAAGGTCATCACGATCCGGTTCTTGGCCGAACTGTCGCCTGCAATCGCGGGCAATGCCGCGGGCAGATAGTTGTAGGGCAAGTACTCCAGATCGCCATCAGGGACCGAAAGCGGAGGGTCGGAGAACGTCACTTCCTCTTCCATGCTGTCCCCCTCTCAAAGCTCGGCCCGAACGCGTTGCATAAGCAACGGCAGAAGCTTCCCCGTCGCCGGGTTCGCGCCCGCATTCATTGCAAACGCTGGGGGCAAACTGGCATAGTTTTCGACATCCACGCCCAGGGAACTGCTTCCCCCCGGTGTGACGCCGATTGTGAACGCCGTCTCGGTGGAAACTGTGGGGACCGCCCCGCCCAGCGCACGCTCGTTGAACAGCCGTCCCAGGGCGTCACCCAGAAGTGCCCCCGCATGATGGTCGACCGCACAATGAACCCCGGCAAAACTGCGGTTCATCGCGATCCGGGCGGCCATCAACCGCAGCCGCGACTTGGTGCCCGGGAACTTGGTGTCCGGGAACAACGCACTCAGGACAGCGGCAGCCGCAAACGCCTCGGTCGCATGG
>JBJTSJ010000257.1:0-2524 GCA_046076605.1 Tabrizicola sp. | reverse complement strand
GGTGACGCCCCAGTGCTGGCGGCCTTCGGCAGTGAAGGTGACCAGGTTCATGGCGCGATGATCGGGGTGGCTTTGAGGTCGCTGTCGGCCAGCGTCGCGCCGTCGAAGACCGACCCGAGTTCAAACCACGTCCTTGGCGCTGGCGCGCCCCAGAGGGTCTGACGCTGTGGGTCCTTCAGGTCCCACTTGATCGGCTCCAGATCCGGGTCGCAGGTATGGTAGTCGGAGCAGTAGATTTCCGTCCGGTGGCCGTCCCTGTCGCGGATGTACAGGAAGAAGGCGTTCGAGATGCCGTGGCGACCGGGGCCGCGTTCGATGCAGGACAGGTAGCCGGAGGTCGACATCAGGTCGAGAAGGTCGATGATGTTCAGGGGTGTGGGCACCCAGAAGGCGGTATGGTGCAGGCGGGGGCCGGTGCCGTTGGTGAAGGCGATGTCGTGGACGCCGCCCTTGCGGTGCATCCAGGCGGCCCAGGTGCGGCCGGTCTCCTCATCCGCCGTATATTCCGTCACGCGGAAGCCCATGTCGCCATAGAACTCCACCGCCTTGTCCACGTTCGACGAGAACAGGTTGAAGTGGTCGATCCGCAGCGGCTTGACCCCCTTGTACAGCTTGTACTGCTGGTGAATCGGGGGCAGGCGGTCCATCTTCGCATAGAACTCCAGCGGCACGCCCCAGGGGTCGCGGGTGGCGAGGACCCGGCCCATGAAGGGGCGTTCGGTCCAGGCGACTGGCAGGCCGCGACCGGAGAACCAATGTGCCGCGCGGTCGAGGTCTTCCTCGGACCAGACCTTGAAGCCCAGCACCCCCACCGAGGCCTCCGGCGTCTGCCGCAGGATCATGCAGTGATGCCCCCGCTCCTCCATCGCGCGCAGGTAGATCGCCCCGGCATCCTCGTGCGTGACCTGCAGACCCAGCGTGTCGACGTAGTAGGCGCGGGACCAGCTAAGGTCGCTCACCTTAAGCTCGACATGGCTCAAGCGGACTATGTTGAAGGGCGGGTTCAGGTTCGGGGCGGGGATCGGCATCGTCAGGCTCCCAACCGTTGGATCTTGTGGTGGCCCAAGGCGAACGCCACGTTCTTCTGTTCCATGTAGAACTCGAAGGACCAGTCCCCGCCGTCGCGCCCGATGCCGCTGGCTTTCATCCCGCCGAAGGGGGTGGGCAGGTGACGGACGTTTTCGCTGTTCACCCAGATCATGCCAGCCTCCAGCCTCTCGCTGAAGCGTAGAGCGCGGGTCAGGTCGTTGGTCCACAGGTAACCCGTGAGACCATAGGCCACGTCGTTCGCGATGCGCAAAGCCTCATCCTCGTCCTTGAAGGTGATCGAGGTCAGGAACGGCCCGAACACCTCTTCCTGAGCGATGCGCATGTCAGTACGGGCGTCGGTGAAGAGGGTCGGTCGGATGAACCAGCCCTTGTCTCCCACCCGCGTCCCGCCCGCCGCCAAAGCCGCGCCGTCCTGTTGGCCGATGCCGACGTAGGAGGTGACCTTGTCGAAATGCGTCTTGTGGATCAGCGGCCCGATCTCGGTTGCCGGGTCCAGTGGGTGGCCGACGCGGATGGCGTTCACGCGCTTTACCAGCATCTCGTGGAAGCGGCCGGCGATGGTCTCCTGCATCAGAAGGCGGCTGGACGACGTGCAGCGTTCGCCATTCAGCGAATAGATCATGAAGATCACCGCATCCAGTGCGCGGTCGATGTCGGCGTCGTCGAAGACGATCACCGGATTCTTGCCGCCAAGCTCGAAATGCACCCGCTTCAGCGTGTCCGCGCCCTGCCGCATAATCATGCTGCCCGTCCGCGACTCGCCCACAAAGGCAATCGCCTTGATATCCGGATGCTCGGTCAAGGCCTTCCCTGCGCCTTCGCCCATCCCGTTGACCAGGTTCAGCACACCGGGGGGCAGGCCAGCCTCATGGCAGATATCGGCCAGCAGGCGGGCGGTCAGGGGTGAGAACTCGGCCGGTTTGTGGACGACCGTGCAGCCCGCCGCCAAAGTAGGCGCGATCTTCCAGGTCGACAGCATGAAGGGGGTGTTCCAGGGGGTGATGACCCCCACCGGCCCGATGGGATGGCGGCTGGTGACGTTCAGGTGGTCCTTCGTCGGCAGGCTTTTCCCATCCCGGGCGCCCGGAGCAAGGTCGGCGAAGTACCGGAAGTTCTCCGCCCCCCGCAGCGCGGCCTTGGACATGAAGCGCCAGGCCTGGCCGGTGTCCCAGCATTCGCACAGCGCGATCTCCTCCGCCCGTGCCTCGATCAGGTCGGCGATGCGGTGGAGGATGGCCTTGCGCTTGTCGCCGGGCATCGCGGCCCAGGCGGGGAACGCGGCCTTTGCGCCCTTGGCGGCGGCATCCACCGTCCCTGCCGTCCCCAGCGCCACGCGCGCGATCAGGCTTTCGTCGACCGGCGAGTGCGTGTCGAACCACTCCTCCCCCGCAACATCCTGCCCATTGATCAGGTTCAGGATGCCCTTGTCCCGGAACCGGGCCAGGTGGCCGTCAAGTTTCGCCAGATGGGTGGC
>JBJTSJ010000256.1:0-2869 GCA_046076605.1 Tabrizicola sp. | reverse complement strand
TGATGATTCTCAACGGCCACGGCGGCAACCGGGCGCTTCTGGAGCTTGCCTGCCGTGACCTCCGCGCCGAACTGGGCCTGATCACCGCCCATGTCGCCTGGGACGATCTCGCCGATGCCGAGACCGTGGTTGGAGCCGCCGAGGCGCAGAACGGCCTCCACGCGGGCGACGTCGAAACCTCCGCCATGCTCGCCGCCTTCCCCGACAAGGTCCGCAAAGAGCTGACAGAGGACTTCGGCTCCGCCCACCTCACCTGGCGACAATCCCACCCCGACCTCGGCCTCGGGTCCGCCGCCCTCCGCCCCGGGTGGCTGATGGGAGACCTGAACCCCAAGGGCGCCATCGGAAATGCCGCCGCCGCCACGGCGGAAAAGGGCGAAACGCTGCTGAACACCGCCGCCCGTACCCTCGCCCGGCTGATCGGCGACTTCGCCCGCTTCACCCCCGGCTGACCCCACAACCGAAATGACGTCGAATCCTTTGGGGTCACGTCCCTGTTTTGCTTGCGTGAACCCATGCCCCCCCGGCCTTACCCTCTTTCGGGAACCCTCTCCTGAAAGCGCCGCATGACCAGCATTTCCGGCAAGACCGCCACCGACTGGGTCGCCTTCGCTGCAGCCCTCGCCCCGGTCGAGGTCATCGACGAGCCGGTCCTGGTCAAGAAGCGCAGCCGGGATTTCTTCTGGTACTCCCCGATCCTTGACCGCCGCCTGAAGACCTGCTTCGGCGATCTGGTCGCAAGGCCGAAATCCCCCGCCGAGATGGCACACTGCCTCTCCCTGTCGGCACGCCACCGCGTCCCCGTGACGCTGCGCGGCGGGGGAACCGGCAACTATGGCCAGTCGGTGCCGATGGAGGGCGGGCTGATCATCGACACCACCGCCATGGGTGAAGTGCTTGAAATCGGAACGGATTTCGTTCGCGTGCAGGCTGGCTGCAACATCCTGAAACTGAACGAGGCGCTGAAGACCAAGGGCCGCGAGCTGCCGGTCTTCCCCTCGACCCAGGACATCGCGACCATCGGCGGTTTCATCTCGGGCGGGTCGGCGGGCATCGGCACGGTCAGCCACGGCATGCTGCGCGATGCGGGCAACGTACTGGAAATCCGCGCACTCTCAGCCGAGGAAACCCCGCGCGAAGTGGTGTTCACCGGCGACCGGATCAACATGATCCACCATGCCTGGGGCATCAACGGGGTCATCACGGAACTCACGCTTCGCACCGTTCCGACCGAGGACTGGATCGGCT
Source organism: Tabrizicola sp. (assembly GCA_046076605.1). Lineage (GTDB taxonomy): Bacteria > Pseudomonadota > Alphaproteobacteria > Rhodobacterales > Rhodobacteraceae > Tabrizicola. Next base: position 1,621 of record JBJTSJ010000256.1, on the reverse strand, counting down.
GCATCGCCACCTTCGCCGACTATCCCGCCTGCTACGCCGCCGGGATGGCCCTCGCCAACTCGGACATCCGCCGCAAGCTCTGTTCCACCCTCGACGCCCGGATCGGCAGCTACTTCGACCGGTTGAAAGGCATCATCCCCGAAGGCCGGGCGATGCTGGTCACGCTGGTCCCGCGCGAACAGATGGCGGCCTTCCGCGCCCTGATCGCCGACCACAAAGGGACCGTCGATCTGGAGATGGACGAGGCCGAGCGGCAGGCCCGCAAGCTGCCGCATGCCTTCGAGTTTTCCTACAACCACACCACCCTTCAGGCCCTGAAGACCGACCGCAAGGTGACCTACCTGCAGATCCTCTGCCCGGCCCCCTTGAACGTGGAAAAGATCGAGGAACTGCAAGGCGTCCTCGGCGACGACGTCTACATGCACCACGAGTTTTCCCTGATGGGCGGTCAGCGCGTCGCCTTCGACCTGCCCTTGGTGAAACACACCACCGACGACCGCCTGTACGAGATCATGGGGATCTACGAGGCGCACGGCTGCCCCGCCTCCGACCCGCATTCCTGCATCATCGAAGAGGGCGGCATGAAGAAGGCCGACTACCGCCATCTCGCCTGGAAAAAGCGGATGGACCCCCTCGGCCTTCTGAACACCCCGAAGACCCGTGAATGGGCGCATGTGCGCGACATGACGCCCGAAGCCATCGAAGCCCTGCACCACTGACACAGCAAGAGGCGGCCGAGCCGCCCGTCCCAACAAGGAGAGAGCCATGATCTTCAAAGACAACCGCGGCAACGCCCTTCCCGACCACCTGTCTCGGGCTGCCCGATCCCTAGGGTCCGACCCGCTTAGCCGCCGCGAGTTCCTCGCGACGGCCACCGCCTTTGGCGCCACCACGGCCACCGCCTACGCGATGCTGGGACTTGCCGCACCCGCCCGGGCAGAAGGCACGCCGGTGAAGGGGGGAACGCTGCGGGTCGGCATGCAGGTGATGGACCTGAAGGACCCCCGCTTGGCCGACTGGTCGCAGATCGCGAACCTGGAACGGCAATTCCTGGAACCGCTGGTCAAGTACACCTCGGACTTCACCTTCGAGGGCAAGCTTCTGGAAAGCTGGGAGGTCAACGCCGACGCGACCCAGTACACCCTGCGCGTCCGCCCCGGGGTCACCTGGAACAACGGCGACACCTTCACCGCCGAGGATGTCGCCTACAACATCAACCGCTGGTGCGACGCCTCGGCTGAGGGGAACTCGATGGCCTCGCGCTTCTCGGCTCTGATGGACGCGGGCACAGGCAAGGCGCGTGACGGGGCCATCGTCATCGTGGATGACATGACGGTGCAGTTGAACCTGTCTGTCCCCGATATCGCCATCGTCCCGAACATGGCGGACTACCCGGCCCTGATCGTCCACCGCAGCTATGACGCAACCGGCGCGAACCTGGCGGCAAACCCCATCGGCACCGGCCCGTTCGAACTGGAAAGCCACGCTGTTGCCAGCAAGGCGCGAGTCGTCCGGCGCAAGGATGGCAAATGGTGGGGTGGCGAAGCCCATCTTGACGCGATCGAGTTCATCGACCTTGGCAACGACCCCGCCGTCGAGGTCAACGCCTGGGGCTCGGACC
>JBJTSJ010000255.1:0-12946 GCA_046076605.1 Tabrizicola sp. | reverse complement strand
TTGCGCCTTCTGGCCCTTGGCCAGTTCCGCGCCCTTGACCGGGTCGTTCCAGGCCGCCGGGGTGGTCCCGGTCATGTTCAGCACGACCTTGGCGTCGGGCTTGGCCGCCAGCACGCCCTGGGCATAGCCGCAGCCAAACTTGCGGATCAGCGGGATGTCCATGCCGCCGATGAAGCCGACGGTGCCGGTCTTGGTGGCCAGGCCCGCCATCATGCCGACGAGGTAGGAGCCCTCATGCTCGTTGAAGACGACCGATTTCACGTTCGGCTGATCGACGACCATGTCCACGATCGCGAACTTGGTGTTCGGGAAGTCCGGGGCGACCTTGTTCAGCACGTCACCGAAAGCAAAGCCGGTCATGACGACGGGGTTCGCACCGGCTTCGGCCAGACGACGCAGCGCCTGCTCGCGCTGGGCCTCGTCCTGCATTTCCAGTTCCTTGAAGGTCCCGCCGGTTTCCTCGGCCCAACGGGTCGCGCCGTTGAAGGCCGCTTCGTTGAAGGATTTGTCGAACTTGCCGCCAAGGTCGAAGATGATCGCCGGCTCTGCCGCCGCAACGCCCGCAAGAAGGGCAAAGGCGCAGGTGGCCCCGGCAAGGGATTTCATAAGGCTCATCGGTGTTCTCCCGGTTGATAAACTCTACGCGCCGCCCTGTCCGCCGGTCTTCCCGGTCGCGAGCGGTTCCTGACACTGATTAGTGGGGAAGCCCGCATGGGGGTCAAGCCGGATTCTCTTTGCTTCGGTAAAAAATTGACCTTTTGGTCAAAAAAACTTACCGCACCGCAGCAGAGGCAAGATCGCGGCGCAGAACGAGGGCGTCGACAAGCTGCCCGTCAGGAGCGTGATAGTAACCACGCCTCCGACCCGCCGGACCGAACCCAGCCGATTCGTACAGCGCGATTGCCGGCCTGTTCTCGGCGGAAACCTCAAGAAACGCGTGTTCTGCGCCCCGCAGGCGGGCCTGGTACAGGAATCGTGCCACCAGCTTGCGACCAAGGCCCCGCCGCCGGGCATCGGGCGACACGGCAAGCGTCAGCAGTTCGGCCTCGCCTGCGACGGCGCGGCCCAAGAGGAACCCCGCGTCGCCTTCGACAAGGAGGAAGCACAGCGGATCGGCAAGGAAGCTGCTGAAATCGGCAGCACTCCACGGTGGCGGCGTGCGGAAGGACCGCGCGTGCAAGGCTGCCAGCGCTTCGGGCGTCACGGCAGAATCACCGGAGGCGGGTCGGCCGGTGGGGCAGCGTCCGCCCCGCGCAGGTAGAACGGGGCGGGGCGCGGTTGCAGGGTCATCGCGCGCTCGGCGCCGATACGGGCAATGGCTTCTGCCAACGGAACGGTCGGGGGCAGGGCGGCCTCACCCGCCGCCGAGCCGGTGGCGGGACAGACCGGTACCACCCGGTCGGCCAGATGCGCGGTGCCCGGACCTTCGGGGGTGAACAGCTGGACATAGAACTGCCCGCGCTTTGCGTCCTCGACAATGACCACCGGGCGCGGCAGGCCATAGGCCAGCGCCTCCAGCCGGGTCACCCCGACAGCAGGAATGCCGAGGCCAAGCGCCAGACCCCGCGCCGCGGCGACCGAGATGCGGACCCCGGTGAAGTTGCCGGGACCCGTGCCAACGGCAATCGCCTTCAGGTCAGCCCAGCCGATCCCCCCCTCGGCCAGTACCTCCTCCAGCAGCGGGACCAGCCGTTCCGCTTGCCCCTTCTCCATCGGTTCGACCCGCTGGATCAGGCCACCGGGCAAAAGCAAAGCGGCCGCGCAATGCGCGGCCGAAGTGTCAAAGGCCAGGATCGGCAGACGCACGTCAGGCTCAGGCGGCGACCGGCCGCACTTCCAGCACTTCCGGGATGTAGTGCCTCAGCAGGTTCTCGATCCCCATCTTCAGCGTCAGGGTCGAGGACGGGCAGCCCGCACAGGCGCCCTGCATGTGCAGATAGACCACGCCCCGGTCAAAGCCATGAAAGGTGATGTCCCCACCATCCTGCGCCACTGCCGGACGGACGCGGGTGTCCAGAAGTTCCTTGATCTGCCGCACCACGTCGCCGTCTTCGCCGGTATGCTCGGCATGGCCGCCACCATTGGTGCCTTCACCTTCGATGACCGGGGCGCCCGACTGGTAATGCTCCATGATCGCGCCCAGGATCTGCGGCTTGATATGGGCCCAATCAACGCTGTCGGCCTTGGTGACGGTCACGAAGTCAGTGCCGAAGAACACGCCCGTGACACCACCTGCCGCGAAGATGCGCTTGGCGAGCGGCGATTTCGCTGCCGCCTCGGCCGAGGGGAAGTCAGCGGTGCCCAGCTCCAGCACGGTCTGGCCGGGCAGGAACTTCAGCGTCGCGGGGTTCGGCGTGGATTCGGTCTGGATGAACATCTGTAGTCTCCGACTATTCCACTCGGATATGCGCCTTGCCCGGCCCGACGTCAAGTCTGGAACCGTTCTAAGGTTCACCTCGGCGCGTTGCCTAAGTCCGACCCCCAATAGGCGTACATCTGCTCGATCTCGGACAGTGCCCGCAGCTCCGGGGCTTCGGCCGGACGAGGATCATTCTGGTAGTAAAGCTCCGCCGGAAGCGGCACGGCGACCTTGCGCCGGAAAGGAACGACTGACATCGCATGAGCCTTTCACCATTAGGCTCCTCCCATGTCTGCAAGCCTACGCTACTTCAACGGCAGATCCCACAAGTTATTCTGCAATGCGGCATTGTGGGCGCAGCAGAGGTCGGCCGCGCCTACCAGATCAGCACGATGCCTGAATAGATCATGACCAGCCCGATGACACAGGCCACGGCCAGGGAACCCAGGTCCTTGGCATCCTTGGCCCAGGCCGACCAGCCGGGCGACAGGTGATCGACCAGCACCTCCAGAGCGGTGTTCAGCGCCTCGGTCGCGACGAGAAGCAACCCCAGCGCGATCAGCCCGGCAATCTCGGGCACGGAAGCCCCGAAGAACAGCAAGACGAGGAGCAGGACCAGGATCAGCAGCACTTCCTGCCGGAACGCGCTTTCCCGCGCCAGCCGCTTCAACCCGGCCAGCGAATAGCCCGCCGCTGCAAAGAAATGCGCGACGCCCGATTTCCGTGGCGGTTTTTCCTGCGCGGTCATCCCCTACCCCGCCACGGCCTGACGGCAGGCCCCCGCCAGATCCAGCGCCGGATCACGCGCTTCGGTCGTCACATCCACCATCCCCAGCACCGTCGAGAACATGTTGTCATGGCTCACCGGGTCTGCCGCCTTGGCCTTCAGGCAGTCCGGATCGACCCGCAGACTGTCACGGAACCTCTGCGACATCCAGATCACCATCGGCACGCTTGTCTGATATTCGGGCGCCATGAAATAGGGCGTCCCGTGCAGGTAAAGCCCATCTTCGCCAAGGCTCTCGCCGTGGTCCGAGACATAGTACATCGCCGGGATCACCCGATCCGAGCCGTCAAGGAGGTCGATCACCTGACCCAGGAAGTAATCGGTATAGGCGATCGTGTTGTCATAGGCGTTGACGATTTCCTCGGTCGAACACTGCGTCAGCTCGGGCGTCTTGCAGGCCGGGGTGAACAGCTCGCGGTCGGCCGGATAGCGCAGCCAGTAGCTTGGCCCGTGGCTGCCGATCTGGTGCAGCACGATCGCCGTGTTCTTCGTGATCGTGTCGGCCTTGTCCTGCAGCCGCTTCAGGAAGACCCCGTCGATGCATTCCGGAAAGCAGAACTCTGCCCCGTCTTCGGCCACCATTGTATGCGGCCGCACCGGCAAACGGTCGCCGATGTTCTTGTCGCCGGTGTTGTTGTCCCACCACTCGACGTCGAAGCCTGAATGCAGCAGCACGTCCAGAAGGTTCTCGTTCGAAAGCCCGCCTTCATACGAATACTCGTCCTTCGTCAGGGGCGAGAACATGCAGGGCAGCGAAGTCGCCGTCGCCGTGCCGCAGCTGGTCGCGTTCGGAAAATAGACGATGTCGCGCTTTGCCAGTTCGGCATTCGTCTCGCGTTCGTAGCCGTCCAGCGACCAGTTCTGCGCCCGACCCGTCTCGCCCGCGACGATCACCATCAGCACGGGCTTGTCCGCCCCGGCCAGGAACACCCCCGGCTTGGCATCGCGGCCTGTCGGCAGGACAACTATCTGCGTCGACTTGAGCATCATCTTGGCATAGCGCAGCGCACCGGACAAAGGGGCCAAAGGCTGGACCGAACCCATAAGCTCCTTGTTGCCGCGCAGCACCGTGGAATAGGACTTCAGGTTCGTGAACAGGAAGCCGACCACCATCGCCGCTGACAGCACGCCGACCAGCGTATATCCGACCAGTGCCCGACCAACCGAAGTGCGGCGGATCCGCACCCATAGAACCAGAAGCGCAGGCAGGATGCCGTAAAGCGCAACATGGCCGACAAAGTGCAGGGTAATAAGATGCTTTGATTCCGCGAAGGTCGTGGTCATCGCGTTCTGGATCATCTCGCGGTCTACGACCACACCCAGAACCTCGACGTAATAGGACGTCACACCCGCCGTGATCAGCAGGGCCACCAGAACCGCTTTCTGCGCGCGCCGGACCGCGAAAAGCGAGATGACCAGCAGCATCAGTGCCCAGACTGCCCCGGCAAAGACCATGGCCGTGACGGTGCGTCCCTCGAAGATGCGGAACAGATGACCCCAGAAGGTCGCGTTGCATAGTGCCAGCAGATAGGTGGCCACAAGCACATTCAGAACGAAGGGCGAAAGCTCGGGTCGGCGGCCATCGGTGGCTGCCTTCAGGGGGGTGGTCATGCAGGGATCCTGAAAGACTGGGTCTGGTGCGTCCCGCCAAGAGCATAGTGGCTGGTGACAGGACATGCAGTAAGCGGGCGCTTAATTGCTGGGTTCTGGGCCATGAGTTGCCGTCTTTTGTCGTCAATCCTGCCTGTCTCAGGTAATGCTTTCCAGCCGTTCCTTCGACAGATCGCCAGGAACAATGGTGATCGGGATCGGCAGCGTGCCCGAGTTCCGGCTAAGGGCCGTGACCAGCGGCCCCGGCCCCGACTTGTCCGACCCCGCCCCCAGGACCAGCACGCCGATTTCCGGGTCTTCGTTGACCTGGGCCAGGATCTCGTTCACCGGATCGCCCTCGCGCACCACCAGCTCGGGGTTGACCCCCTGCTTGTCGCGCATCCATTTCGCGAAGACCTCGAAATGCGCCTCGATCCGCTCACGCGCCTCGGCCCGCATCAGGTCGGCGACGCCCATCCAGGTCTGAAACTCTTCCGGCGGCACCACGGACAGGATCGTGACCCCACCCCCGGTATGGGCCGCCCGCAGCGCGGCAAAGCGCATCGCGTTCAGGCATTCGCGGCTGTCGTCCAGCACGACCAGGAATTTCCGCATGTCTCTCCCCTTTGCGGCCGCGATATTGGCCCGGCCGGCCGGGGGAAGGCAAGGGTCACGCGCGCCTTATCAGCCCTTCTGCGCCTCGTGACACTGGCGGACCAGCCCCAGCACGCCACCCAGTCCGGTCACCTCGAACGCCTCGTCATGCCCGACCCCCATGATCCGCAGCCAGCGGCCCTGGGACAGGAAGACATGGGTGTCCGGGATGGGGGCCATGCTGAAGACGATATGCTTGTCATCCAGTGCGAATGCCTTGCCCACGGAAGGAGACCCCGATTCCATCATCAGGCTACTGTCGATCTCTTGCCCCGGCTTGAAGGTCACGCCGGGGAAGGCGAAGACCACCTCCATCTTCTCGTCACGCGTGACATTGACCCAAAGCTGCTCTCCTTGCGTGTAGGACAGGGTCGCTTAGCAGTGGCTGTAGACCCCGGTCGAATCCGGCGCAGCCCCCCCGCGCCAAAGGCCGAACGCGAAGGACGATCCGGGAAAGTCATCGGCCAGGACGGGGGCAGGGGCCGTAAGGGCCAGACAGATCAACCAGTAGCGCATGTTCGTGTTCCTTGCAGGCGGTTCTGCACCAAGGTGCGCAGATCGGTCCGTCCCGGAAAGGCGCGGTTTCCTTACCCCGATGCCAGGCGTACGACCTTTGGACTGTTCTGGTGCATGAGGCCGCTTCGTACCGCAAACAGGACCATCAGCGCCGCCCACAGCCCATGGTTGCCGAAGGGCAGCAGCAGTCCAAGAGCCGCGGCATAGGCGGCGGCGGCGATCAGCATCAGGCGTCGCATCTCGACCGTCAGCAACGCGCCGATGTAGATGCCGTCGTAGGCCCAGGCCAGCGCGCCGAAAAGGGGGGCCGCGGCGATCCAAGGCAGGTAGTGTCGCGCTTCGGCCCGCACTTCGGGATCCGTTGCCATCAGGTCGATCAGCCACGGACCGGCCAGCCAGAAACCCAGACCAAGCACGCCGCCGCCCCAGAACGTCCAATGCAGGGCCAGCCGCACCGACCGACGCACCTGGTCCGCCGCCTTTGCGCCGATGGCCTGGCCGACCAGCGTCTCGGCGGCGAAGGCGAACCCGTCCAGCGCATAGGACAGGATCCCCAGGAACTGCAGCAGCACCTGGTTCGCCGCCAGCGTCACATCGCCGTGCCGCGCGCCAAGGAAGACGAAGGCGGTAAAGCACAGCTGCAAGGCGACCGACCGGATCATGATGTCCCGGTTCACCGCGAACATCCTGACCAGGGCGACCCGGTCCCCCAGCCGCCCCCGGGCCGCCGTCAGGACCGGACCAAAGGCATCGCGGCAGAACCACAGGCCGAGGGCCAGCCCGGTCCATTCCGCGATCAGCGTGGCCGCCGCCACCCCCGGCACGCCCCAGCCAAGTCCCAGCACGAACCACAGGTCCAGGCAGATATTCACCCCGTTGATCCAAAGCTGCAGCAGAAAGACCGCCCGCGTCCGTTCGACCCCGATCAGCCAGCCGGTGACGGCGTAAAGGGCGATGGTGGCGGGTGCCCCCCAGATGCGGATATCCAGGTACTGCCGGGTCAGCATCTCGACTTCGGCGCTGGCCGGAGCAAGGCGGAACGCCGCGGCGAAGAACAGGAATTGCGCCGCGATCAACGCCATCCCGGCCCCGATCCCCACGATCAGCGCCCGGAGCAGCACTGCCGCCCGCTCCGCCCCGTCGCCCGCACCCTGCGCCTGCGCCGCCAGCCCGCTGGTTCCCATCCGCAGAAAGCCGAACACCCAGTAGACCGTCGCCAGGATCACTGCGCCAAGGCCCACCGCCCCGATGGGGGCCGCCTGCCCAAGCTGTCCCACAACACCGGTATCCACCGCGCCCAGCAAGGGCACCGTGGCGTTCGACAGGACGATCGGTCCCGCGATCCGCCACATCCGGCCATGAGTGACCTCGGTCACTTCGGCAGGACCGGCGGCATCAGGAAATGGCCCGTGGCCTGGGCAAACAGCCGCGCACGGTTGTCCTGCCAGGCCTCGACATGCACCGACGCATAGCGCCGCCCCGACCGGTTGACCCGCGCCCGCGCATAGGCATCCCGCGGCAGGCCGGATCGCAGATAGTCGACGGTAAAGTCGATGGTCTTCGGCAGCCGCAGCGGCCCCTCGGGCAGGGCGCCTTCGCTTTCCACCCCGTCCCACAGCGTCGACCAGGCCAGCTCGATCATCGCCGCGATCTCCAGGAAGGCCGCCGTCGCACCCCCGTGCAGCGCCGGCAGGCCCGGATTGCCGATCAGGCTGTCCTTGAACGGCAGCACTGCCGTCAGCTCATCCCCCCGCCGGTCGAATTGCACCCCCAGAAAGCCGATGTAGGGCACCCCTTCGACCAGGCTGCGCAACAGCCCCTCGCGGCGCTGCTTGATGACATGCAGCGGCTCCGGTGCCCCTCTCATCCCTTTCGCTCCACCGTGAAGGCGCCCGTTGCCATCGCCACCGGGCGGCCTTCGTCCTCGTCGGTCGCCACTGCCCGCACGAAGGCCACCGACCGCGTCACATGATGGCATTCGGCCCGCGTCCGGATCGTCTGCCCCGGTGTCGCGGGGCGCATGTAGTCGATCCGCAGATCCAGCGTCGCCGTGGAAAACCCCGCCTGCGGATGGCTCATCACCGCCGCCCCGCAGGCCGTGTCCATCAGGGCCGACACCGCGCCGCCATGGATGACCCCGGTTTCCGGATCGCCGATCAACGCGGGCGCGTAAGGCATCGTGATGACCGCAACGCCACCCCCGATCTCCTCCAGCTGCATCCCCAGCGCATGGCTGTGTGGCAGGGCAGAGATGAAGCGGCGGGCGGTATCAGTTACGTCTGGCATGGGACCCCTCGCCCGGCATCAAACCGCCCTGCGTCGGGGAAGGCAACCCCCGAACCCATTGCACGCGGACCGGGTGCACCTTAGGCTGCCCGGCGGGAGGACAGCGCATGACCGACACCCGGCTCAGCTTCAAGGAGATGTGTGCCCGGTTCGAAGTGACCCCGCGCACGCTGCGCTATTACGAATACATTGAACTCCTGGCGCCGGAAAAGGAAGGCCGCGCCCGGTTCTACGGCCCCCGCGAAGTCGCCCGCATGAAACTTATCCTGCGCGGCCGCCGCTTCGGCTTTTCGCTGGAAGAGATCCGCCAGTGGCTTCTCATCTACGGCAAGAAGGGCGAACGCCCGCAGCTTGAGGCCTGGCTGCAGCTGGCCGACCGTCAGCTGGCGGCCTTGGAACTGCAGCGGCTTGAACTGGAAGGCTCGATCGCCGACCTGCGCGCCTTGCGCGAGACCGCCGTCGAGGAACTGGGGCGCCTCTGATCCACGGCCGCGGCCCAACGCGATCGCGAAAATACCCCTAAAATACCGACTAGAGTCCGCGCGTCCTTCCTTCGGTTTTAGGGTTTCCGAAACGTCTGTCTGGCGTCCTGTTCACATCTGTTCTCAAGATGTGAGCTACCACCGTGTTGATGGAACGCCACCGGCGCAACCACCGGATCCTTGTACTGATCGGCACCCGACCCGAGGCGATCAAGCTGGCCCCCGTAGCCATGGCCCTGCGCAACGACCCCCGGGTGCAGCTGACTGTCTGCCTGTCGGGCCAGCACCCCGCCATGGCGCGCGATGCGCTGGCCAGCTTCGGCATCACGCCCGACGTCGAACTGACACTCGATCCCATGGCCAATTCGGCGGGCGCCCGTGTCACCGACCTCCACCGGTCGATCTGCGCGCTGCTTGACCGGCTGCCGCAGGATCGGATCGTGGTGCAGGGCGATACCTCCACGGCGCTGGCCGGCGCGCTGGCCGGGTTCCATTCCTCCGTTCCCGTGGCCCATGTCGAGGCCGGCCTGCGCACCGGCAACCTCGCCGGCCCCTGGCCCGAGGAAGGCTATCGCCGCATGATCGCGCCGATTGCCGACCTGCACTTTGCGCCCACCGAACACGCCCGCCAGAACCTCTTGCGCGAAGGCATCGATCCGGCTTCGGTCCACCTGACCGGCAACACCGTCGTCGATGCCCTGATCGCAATCCGCAGACTGATCGGCCGGTCGCCGACATTGTCGCTGCGGCTTTCCGACTGGCGCCAGCGCATCGCCGGGGACAAGCCCATCGTCCTGGTGACCCTGCACCGGCGCGAAAGCCACGGCGCGATCATGACCGGGATCGCCACCGCCCTGCGCGACCTGGCGCAGGACTTCCGCGATCACGCCTTTGTCCTTCCCGTCCATCCCAATCCCGCTGTCTCGGGCAGCATCCGCAGCGTACTGGCCGACCAGCCGAACGTCAGCCTGCTCGATCCCCTGGGGTATGAGGATTTCGTCTATCTCATGTCTTCGGCCACGCTCATCGTCACCGATTCCGGCGGCGTCCAAGAAGAGGCGCCGACCTTCGGCGTGCCGATCCTGGTGGTCCGCAACGAATCCGAACGGGCCGAGGCGATCACCGCGGGCTTCGCGCAACTGACCGGCACCGAACCAGACCGCATCCTTGCCTCGGCGCGTGACATCCTGCTGCGCGGTGGCAAGCCCGAACTGCGCGGCAAGGTGAACCCCTTTGGCGACGGCATGGCGTCCGATCGGATCGCCCGGCTGCTCATGGCCCGCAGCAATGTCGGGGCAGATCCTGTTGCCGAACCGGTCCTGGTCAACGCGCCCGAAATGTCGGTCGATCTGGCCAGCTTCGTGCAATAGGGCCGTCCCGGGCTGGGCAGTGCCCGGCCCGCGCAGTCCCGAAGGGCCGGTCAGTGCGCCAGAAAGACCGGAACCTCGGCGCTTTCCAGCATGTCGCGCGTCGCCCCACCCAGGATCGCCTCACGGAACCGGCTGTGGCCGTAGGCGCCCATCACCAGAAGATCGGCATCGAAGTCGCGCAGATGCTGGGCCAGGACGTCCGATACGCGGGGCAGGGTCCTGGCCAGAACCACGACCTCGGCCCGGATGCCGTGCCGGACCAGAAGCTGGCACAGAAGGCCGCCGGGGTCTGACCGTTCGGGGCCATGCGGCGGGGGATCGATCACCACGATCTGCACCGTCTCGGCACGGCGCAGGAACGGCATCGCCCGGCGGGCGGCCACAAGCGCCTCGCGGCTCTGGTTCCAGGCTACGACGATCCGCTTCGGATCGCCGGCCTTCATGCCCGAGGGCGGCACGATCAGCGTGGGCGCCATGCCTTCGAACAGGGCTGCTTCGGTGACTGCCTCGTCTTCGACCCCGCGCGCCTTGCCATAGGGCTTCGGCAGGATCACCAGATCGGAATAACGCGCCCGCGAGGCGACGACATCGGTCAGCGCGCCCAACTGCGTGACCACGGAATCGACCGACGATCGCAGGGCGGGCTGTTGGGCAGCAAGGGCAGCGTTCAGCGCTTTCTCGCTTTCACGGGCCTCGGCTTCGGCGCGATCCATCGCCGCTGCGATCACCACGGCGCCCGAACCGACATAGGAATAGCCGATCTGGGTTCGATCGACCCCCAGCGCCAGGGCGTCAAGATGGGCGTCCATCCCGACGGCAATCTGCGCCGCCGCGGTGACGGTTGTCAGTAGCCCCTCGGGCGAGGTGGCGACAGTCAGGAGGGATTTGTAGGCCATGGTCAGCTCCCGCATTGGATGCAGTCACGTTTGCCGATCCCGTGCCTCGGCGCATTGACGCAAGTCAACTTCGGCGCGTGCAGCGTTTGACACAGATCATGGCAGGCAGACGTCGCTGCGGCGCAGAAGAAGGTGTCGACGAGACCGGCTTGCCCACGAATCTGGGCATTTGTGTCGGCCAGACAAGACGAAGGGACGCAAACAATGTGGGATTACCTCAAACTGGCAGGGCTTGGTCTCGTCGCGATCTGCGCGGCGATTGCGGCCAATTGCGCCCATGACCTCGCTTACCAGGTGAACGCGGTCACGGTGATGCTGGCCGCAGCCATCGCTTTTCTCTGGGTGCTGCGCACAGCCGGAGATCCGAAGCCGAACCTCCAGCACGAATACTTTGACAGCGTGGTCCGCGCCGGCGCGATCGCCACTGCCTTCTGGGGGGCCGTGGGCTTTCTGGTCGGCGTGGTCATCGCGCTGCAGCTGGCCTTTCCGCAGCTGAACTTCGAGTTCCTGCAAGGCTACGGCAACTTCGGCCGGTTAAGACCCCTGCACACCAGCGCGGTGATCTTGGCCTTTGGCGGCAACGCGCTGATCATGTCGTCCTTCTACATCGTCCAGCGCACCAGCGCCGCGCGCCTGTTTGGCGGCAGCCTTGGCTGGTTCGTGTTCTGGGGCTGGCAACTCGTCATCGTCCTGGCCGCCACCGGATATGTCCTGGGCGCGACGCAAGCCAAGGAATACGCCGAGCCCGTCTGGTACGTCGACATCCTGATCACCGTCGTCTGGGTCGCCTTCCTGATCACCTTCATGGGCACCCTCTTCAAGCGGAAGGAACCCCACATCTACGTGGCGAACTGGTTCCTTCTGTCGATGATCCTGACCGTCGCGATGCTTCACCTGGTGAACAACGCCGCGATCCCGGTTTCCATCTTCGGAAGCGCGCAGGTCCAGCTTTACGCAGGCGTGCAGGACGCGATGGTGCAGTGGTGGTACGGCCACAACGCCGTGGGCTTCTTCCTGACCGCGGGCTTTCTCGGGATGATGTACTACTTCGTCCCGAAACAGGCCGAACGTCCGGTCTTCAGCTACAAGCTGTCGATCATCCACTTCTGGGCGCTGATCTTCCTCTACATCTGGGCCGGTCCGCACCACCTCCACTACACCGCGCTGCCTGACTGGGCCTCGACCCTTGGGATGGTCTTCTCGGTGATCCTGTGGATGCCCTCCTGGGGTGGGATGATCAACGGCCTGATGACCCTGTCCGGCGCCTGGGACAAGCTGCGCACCGACCCGATCATCCGGATGATGGTCGTCTCCATCGGCTTCTACGGTATGAGCACCTTCGAAGGCCCGATGATGTCGATCAAGGCGGTGAACAGCCTTAGCCACTACACCGACTGGACCATCGGCCACGTCCACTCCGGCGCCTTGGGCTGGAACGGGATGATCACCTTCGGCGTCCTCTACTACCTGGTGCCGCGCCTGTGGAACCGCGAGGGCCTCTACTCGCTGAAACTGGTCAGCTGGCACTTCTGGCTCGCGACCATCGGGATCGTCCTCTACGCCTCGGCCATGTGGGTCACGGGCATCATGGAAGGCCTGATGTGGCGTGAAGTCGACGCGAACGGGTTCCTCGTGAATGCCTTCGCCGACACCGTGGCCGCCAAGTTCCCGATGTACGTGGTGCGGGCTGCCGGTGGCGGGCTGTTCCTGACGGGGGCGCTGATCATGTGCTGGAACCTCTGGATGACCGTCCGGGCGCAACCCGCCCGCGCCACCCAGAACTCCGCCGTTCCGGCAGAATAAGGAAACGAGTCAATGGCTTTTCTTGACAAGCACAAGGTCATCGAGACCAACGCGACGCTGCTGATGGTCCTCAGCCTTCTGGTTGTGACCATTGGCGGCATCGTGCAGATAGCGCCGCTCTTCTACCTGGAAAACACCATCGAGAAGGTCGAAGGCGTGCGCCCCTACACACCCCTCGAACTGACCGGCAAGATGATCTACCA
>JBJTSJ010000254.1:0-8048 GCA_046076605.1 Tabrizicola sp. | reverse complement strand
CTTGGGCGCAGCGCGGCCCTGACGAAAGACTATCGCTGGCCGATTGTCGGGGCCTTCATCCTGATCACCATCATCTCGGCGATTATCGGTTTCGTCGCCATGTTCCTGGTCGGTCTGATGATGGCCGGAGCCGGGCTGGGTGGCGGCGCGATGGTGATCGGGATCATCGTTCTTGCGCTGATCACCACCTTTGGCGCGGCGCTTGGCGCAATCACTGTCGCGCTGATCTATGCGCGACTGCGCGAGATCAAGGAAGGCGCGAGCGTCCAGGACATCGCGGCGGTCTTCGACTGATCCGCATGAAATGGCCCGGCGACCTTCTTGGTCGCCGGGTCACTGTCTTTTGCCTCTGGGCCGATCAGGCCGCAGCGCGCCGCTGGGTCAGGACGCGGGCCATAGTTTCGCCCATGGCCGAGGGGTTTGGGGCCACGGTGATCCCGGCGGCGGTCAGGATTTCCACCTTCTCCTGCGCGCTTTCGCCGAAGGCCGAGATGATCGCCCCGGCATGGCCCATCTTGCGGCCCTTGGGGGCCGACAGACCGGCGATGTAGGCCACGATCGGCTTGGTCATGTTCTTCGCGGCCCAGGCGGCGGCCTCGGCCTCTTGCGGGCCGCCGATTTCGCCGATCATCATCACGGCGTCGGTTTCCGGGTCCTGCTGGAAAAGCTCGAGGATATCGCGGAAGGAGGAGCCGTTGATCGGGTCGCCGCCGATGCCGACGCTGGTCGACACACCGATGCCAAGCGCCTTCATCTGCGAGGCGGCCTCATACCCGAGCGTCCCCGACCGGCCAATGATGCCCACGCGACCCGGCATGTAGATGTGGGGCGGCATGATGCCCATGAAGCCCTTGCCGGGCGAGATGATGCCCGCACAGTTCGGCCCGATAAGGCGCAGCTTGCGGCTTTTGGGATAGCGGCGGAGGTAGCGCTTGACCCGCATCATGTCCTGCGCGGGGATGCCGTCCGTCACGCAGACGGCGGTCCGGATGCCGGCATCTGCGGCCTCCATGATCGCGTCGGCGGCGAAGGGCGGGGGCACGAAGACCAGCGATGCCTCGGCCCCGGTCGCGTCCACGGCTTCGCGGACGGTGTTGAAGAGCGGGCGGTCCAGCACGTGCTCGCCGCCTTTGCCGGGGGTCACGCCGCCCACGACGTTGGTGCCGTGCTTGATCATGTCGGCGGCATGGAACTGGCCGATGCGGCCGGACATGCCCTGGACGATGACTTTGGTCTTCTCGGTGATCAGGATGGCCATGCTGTCCTCCTATGCAGCCAGTTTCGGACGGGCGGCCACGGCCTTTGCGGCGGCTTCGGCCAGGGTGTCGGCGGTGATGAGCGGCAGGCCCGATCCTTCGAGGATCGCCTTGCCTTCCTCGACATTGGTGCCCGCCCGGCGGACGACGACCGGGATGGTCATGCCGACCTCGCGGTAGGCTTTGACCACGCCCTCGGCCACCCAGTCGCAGCGGTTGATGCCGGCGAAGATGTTGACGAGGATCACGCTGACGATGGGGTCGGCCAGCACGGTTCGGAAAGCGCGGACCACGCGTTCGGGGCTGGCGCCGCCGCCGATGTCGAGGAAGTTCGCGGGCTCACCCCCGGCCAGCTTGATCATGTCCATCGTGGCCATCGCAAGGCCCGCGCCGTTGATGATGCAGCCGATGTCCCCGGTCAGGCCGACATAGGCGAGGCCGTGGTCCCCGGCGGTGGATTCGCGCGGGTCTTCCTGGCTGCGGTCGCGGAGTTCGGCGATTTCGGGGCGGCGAAAGAGGGCGTTGGTGTCGAACGACATCTTCGCGTCGACCGCCAGCAGGTCGCCCGAGCCGGTGATGACCAGGGGGTTGATCTCGACCATCATCGCGTCAAGGTCGCGGTAGGCGCGGTAGCAGGCCTGCAGGACGGTGACCATCTGGTTGACCTGCTTGCCCGACAGCCCCAGCCCGAAGGCCAGTTCACGCGCCTGGAATTCGACGAGGCCAGCGGCGGGGTCGATGGTCATGCGGCGCAGGCTTTGCGGGTCGGTTTCGGCGAGGTCCTCGATCTCCATCCCGCCATGAGCGGAGGCGACGATCATGATCCGCTCAGTCTTCCGGTCGAGGACAAAGCCCAGGTAAAGCTCTTTGGCGATGTCGCAGGCGGGTTCGACCCAAAGCCGGTAGACGCCCTTGCCCGCCTGGTCGGTCTGCTTGGTCACCAGCTGGCGGCCAAAGAGGGAGGAGGCGTAGGTCTGCACCTCGTCGACGGATTTGCACAGCTTGACGCCCCCGGCAGCGCCGCGGCCCCCGGCGTGGACTTGGGCCTTCACGACCCAGGCGTTGCCGCCCAGTTCGCGCGCCCGGTAGGCCGCCTGTTCCGGGCTGTAGGCCAGCCCGCCCTTCGGCACCGGCACGCCGAAGCGGCCGAGGATTTCCTTCGCCTGGTATTCATGGATGTCCATGTCCGTCCTCCTTGGGCATGACCGGATCGGTCACGGTTTGCCCGTGTTTCAGGTGCATCGGTTGTGGGGGTGGGCCGGGAAGGCCCACCAAGGTTACTTCGCGCTGATCGCGTCTGCGACGACCAGGACGTTGCGGGCCATCTTTTCGCTGGCCGCGTCGATCATCTTGCCGTCAAGGCTTGCCGCGCCCTTGCCCTGCGCCTCAGCCGCGCGCAGTTCCTCGATGATGCGGCGGGCCTTGGTCACCTCGGCCTCGGTGGGCGAGAAGACCTCGTTGGCGAAGGTTACCTGGCTGGGGTGGATCGCCCATTTGCCTTCGCAGCCGAGCGCGGCGGCGCGGCGGGCACCGGCCTTGTAGCCCTCGGGGTCCGAGAAATCGCCGAACGGGCCGTCGATGGGACGCAGGCCATAGGCGCGGCAGACGGTGACCATGCGGGCGATGGCGGCGTGCCACTGGTCGCCCGGGTAGTCGGGGTTCAGTCCGCCGATGTTCACCGTGCGCGCCCGCATCGAGGCGGCAAAGTCGGCTACGCCGAAGTGCAGCGCCTCCAGGCGGCTGCCGAACTGGGCGATGGCTTCGACATTGGCCATGCCAAGCGCGGTTTCGATCAGCGCCTCAAGGCCCACGCGGGTGGTGAAGCCCTTGGCCATCTCGATCTGGTTGACCATGGCGTCGACCATGTAGAGGTCGCCCGGCACGCCGACCTTGGGTACGAGGAGCGTGTGGACCCGGTCACCCGCCTGTTCCATCACGTCGACCACGTCGCGGTACATGTAATGGGTGTCGAGCCCGTTGATGCGGACCGACACAGTCTTGCCCTTGGCGGCCCAGTCGATGTCGTTCAGCGCCTGGATCGCGTTCTTGCGGGCCTGTTCCTTTTCCGGCGGCGCGACGGCGTCTTCGAGGTCGAGGAAGACATAGTCGGCGGGGCCGTTCGCGGCCTAGTCGATCATCGTCGGGTTGCTGGCGGGAACCGCAAGTTCCGACCGCTGCAGGCGCTGCTTTTTCAGGGGGTAGAGAGTGTGGCTCATGACTTACTCCGCGGCCAGGGCGACGACCCGGGCATCCTGTTCATAGACGTCCTGCGCCACTGCGACGCCTGCGCCCAGGGCTACCTTGGCCCCGGCGGCACGCAGCGACAGTTCGGCAACGGCCAGCGCAGTCAGGCACATACCTTCGTTCAGATCGCCCAGGTGGCCGATGCGGAAGACCTTGCCGGCGAGTTGCGCGAGGCCCGAGCCGAAGGAGGTGTTGTAACGGGTGAGGCCGATGCGGATGACATCCCGTGCGTCCACATTCGCCGGTGTCCGGATCGCGGTGACAGTGTTCGAGGCGATGGAGTGATGTTCCGCGCAGGTATCCAGGCCCCAGGCATTGACCCCGGCGCGGACGCCGGCGGCAAGGCGGGCGTGGCGGGCGAAGACGTTGTCCAGCCCTTCGCGGTTGATGCGGTTCAGCGCCTCGCGCAGGCCATGCAGGACGGGGGTGGGCGGGGTGTGGGGGAAATAGCCGGTTTCGGTCTGGGGCGCGTAATCCTCGAACTTCAGGAAGCTGCGGGCGATGCCCTTTGCCTTCGAGGCCGCCATGGCCTTGTCGCTGACGCCCAGGATGCCCAGGCCCGCGGGGGACATGAGCCCCTTCTGGCTGCCGGTGACGGCCAGGTCGACGCCCCAGTCGTCCATGAGGAAGGGGATCGAGCCGATGGAGGAAACGCCGTCGACGAAGAGGAGCGCGTCGTGGAACGAGGCATCCAGCGCCTGGCGGATGCCCGCCACGTCCGAGGTGACGCCGGTCGCGGTCTCATTGTGAGTGACGAAGACCGCTTTGATCTTGCCCTCTCGGTCGGCGCCCAGGCGGCGGGCGAATTCGTTGACCGGGGTCGCAGCGCCCCAGGCGAGGTCGACAAGCTCTACGTCCAGGCCGAGGTCCACCGCCATCTTGGCCCAAAGGGTCGAGAACTGGCCGTGCCGCGCCATCAGCACGCGGTCGCCGGGAGAGAGGGTGTTGACGATCGCCGCTTCCCAGGCCGAGGTGCCCGAGCCCGGGAACAGCATCACGCGGCCTTGGGTCGTGCCGAAGATCGGCTTCAGGTCAGACAGGATCGACAGGACGAAGGCACCGAATTCAGGGCCGCGCTGGTCCTGCTGCGGCACGTTCATCGCCATGCGGACGGTGTCGGGGACGTTGGTCGGGCCGGGGATGTACAGGTGGTTCAGTCCGGGACGGAAGGTCATGGCGTGTCCTCTGGCATATGGGCTTGAGGGCAACATGCGGCGCGCCCGGTATTTCGGCAAATGCTGCCGGGTTCTGCTGTGAATGCAGCAATTTACAAACAACAAAGTTTGTAATATTGTAAATTCGACAATAGCCAAATTGTGTGCGACAGTATGCAGAAGACCTTCATCGGACCGCAGTTGCGCCGGTTGCGGCAGGAACGGCGCGAGACGCAGGGCGCGATGGCGCGGACGCTTGGCATCTCGGCGTCCTACGTCAACTTGCTGGAAAACAACGAAAGATCGGTGTCGGTCCAGGTCCTTTTGCGGGTGATGGAGGAATATGGCGTCGACTGGCGTGATCTGGCGGATGACCAGACCGGGTCGATGCTGGCCGATCTGCGCGCCTGTCTGCAGGACCCGATCTTTGCCGGAAGCCAGCCAGACCTTGCCCAGTTACGGGCTTCCATCGTCCATGCGCCCGACCTGGCGGCGGCCTTGCTGCGGTTGCATCGTGCTTATGGCTCGGCCATCGACCGGCTGTCGGCCCTGTCACAGACGGCAACCGACCCGGCGGGCAGCCCCGAAGCCTCGGTCCACACGATCTTCCGCCGCAACCGCAACCATTTTCGCGAGCTGGAGCTGGCGGCGGATGGCTTCTGGGAAGGGGGGCGCCCCGACCGTGATGACATGTATGCCAGCCTGAAGGCGCGGCTGCGCGACCGGATGGGGGTGACGGTCCGACTGGCGCGGGTCGAGGACATGCCGGGGGCTTTGCGCACCTATGACGAGGCGCGACGCGAGATCCTGTTGTCCGAGGCGCTGGACCATCCGAACCGGGGGTTCCAGCTGGTGCACATGTGCGCGCTTCTGGAACGCAGGGGCCTTCTGGACAGCCTGATCGAGAAGGCAGGGCTGGCGGACCCGACGGCGGACAGCCGGTTGCGGGTGGAACTTGCGAACTATTTCGCGGCGGCGGTGCTGATGCCCTATGCCGCCTTCCTGGCCGAGGCGAGGGCGACGAAATACGACTTCGACCTGATGGCGACGCGCTTTGGCGTCAGCTTCGAACAGGCCTGCCACCGCGCGACGACCCTGCAGCGGGAAGGGGCGCAAGGGGTGCCGTTCTTCTTCCTGCGGATCGACAAGGGCGGCAACGTGACCAAGCGCTTCAACGCGACCGAGTTTCCGCTGGCCGAATATGGCGGGGCCTGCCCGCGGCTGGACGTCCATACCTCATTCCGGACGCCGGGGCGGATCGTGCCGCAGTTCGTCGAGATGCCCGACGGCAGCCGGTTTTTCGTTGTGTCGCGCACGGTGGACCGTCCGACCTGGTTCCGCCATGCGCAGGACAACCGGCTGGCGGTTGCGATGGGCTGCGCGATCGAACATGCGGCGCAGATCGGGTATGCCGAGGGGCTGTCGGTGACAACGGCACGGATGACGCCCATCGGCATCAACTGCCGGATCTGCCCGCGAACCGGGTGTGACCAGCGGGCGCACCAGGCGGTGATCGACACGCGGCCGGTGGACGAACGGCGGCGCGGAGCAACGCGGTTCGACGGCTGAGGCAAGCGCCTGGGCTTGTGCAGAACGCCTTGTCGAAGCTGCAGTCAGTACGCGAACTGGCCGGCGAACAGCATGCGGGCGCAGTGCAGAACGGTTTTGCGTGCCTCGTCAACCGAGTAGGGTGCGGCCATCGTGGTCATGTCCATCCAGGTGCCCTCCTGGGTGAGCCTGAGAATGCGTGCCACGATCCGGGGGTCGTCCGACCGGCTCGCGCGGAGCAGCAGCTTGCGCGTTATGTCCTCTAGAACCAGGATATAGGCCTTGTCCTTTTCGCCGCAGATCTCTTGGTACATCGGCAGGCTTTGGGTCTCACCCCAGAAGGACCCCCAGGCTGCGAGGCGCGCCGCCGTGCAGATTGCGGGGGTGAAGTCCGCGTCGATCAGAGCCTTGAGCTGCGCGGCCGGATCATCGTCCTTTCCTGCCAGCGCCTCGGTCCAACTGCGGTGGTATTCTTCCGCCATGAAGGTCAGCGTTTCGCTGAGCAGGTTTTCCTTGGATTCGAAGTGAAACAGCACCAAGCCGTGGCTAAGGCCGGCACGGCGCGCCACTTCGTTCAGGGTCGTCCGCGAAATCCCGCGTGCTGCAATCGTCTCGATCGTCGCTTCGATGAGCTGAAGCCTTCGCGCGTCCCTGCTCATCGTGCGGGGAGGGCGCTGATCCCTGATCGGTTGAATGTCTGCCACTGTTCCTGCCACGCGCTGTCGTGACCATAGTAGCCGGTTCACCACGACCGGCAACGGCAATTTTTGATTGACAATACAGTCAGTCAAAAGCACAGCTTGAGAACCCTCAACAAAATCGAGTGCGCAATGGTCCTCCCGTCTCGCAATTTGACCAAGTCCAACGCACAGTTTCAGCGGGCGGTGACGAAGCTGCCGCTCGGGGTGTCCTCAACCTTCCGCTACTGGGGCGATGACCGGACGATCTATGTTCACCACGGCAAGGGCGGGCGGACTTGGGACATCGACGGTAATGCTTACGTCGACTACCGGCTGGGCTATGGCCCGGCGATCCTTGGCTACGCGGATGACAGGGTGGATGCGGCGGCGCGGACGGGAATGGAGGTCGGCGGGGTCTTTGCCCTGTCGACCGAGCGCGAGCTGATCGTGGCCGAGCGGATTTCAAAGATGGTTCCGGCGGCCGAACTGGTCCGCTTTTCGAATTCGGGCACCGAGGCGGTGATGGCGGCGCTGCGCCTGGCCCGCGCCTACACGGGCCGCGAGCAGTATCTGCTGGTCGAAGGCGGCTATCACGGCCTGTTCGATGCCGCGATGTGGCAATCGAACATGGAGGAATGGGACCTTGGGTCGAACACCGACCCGGACCTGGTGCCCTATGGCAAGGGCATTCCGCCGACGGTCAAGAAGCTGGCCCACATCACGCCGATGAACGATTTCCAGCGGCTGGAGGATGTCTTCAAGCGGCATGGCGACAAGCTGGCGGCGATGCTGATCGAACCGATCCAGGGCAACTGCTGTTCGATCATGGCGCAGCCGGAATACGTGCGCCTCGCGCGCGAGCTTTGCACGAAATACGGCGTGATGCTGGTCATCGACGAGGTGAAATCCGGCTTTCGCGTCGGCAAGTCCGGCATCCAGGGCATCATGGGCGTCACTCCTGACATCACCACTTTCGCCAAGGCGGTGGCGAACGGCTATCCCATCGCGGTCGTGGCGGGGCGCGAAGAGGTCATGCGCACTTTCCGCTATGGCGGGGCCAGCCATGGCGGCACCTATACGGCGCATTCCGTCAGCCTGGCTGCTGCCGAGGAGTGCCTGCGCATCCTGGACGAAACGCCGGCGCTGGAAACGCTGGCCAGCTATGG
>JBJTSJ010000253.1:0-22022 GCA_046076605.1 Tabrizicola sp. | reverse complement strand
CCGGGCCGTCGTTGAAATCGCCCATCACGAGGAGGCTGTCCTTGGCGGCAAGATGAGCGTCGACGCGCTGGCGGATCCAGAGGCACTGGGCGAGCTGCTTGCGGCGGTTTTCGATCGAGAGGCGGATCTGTGCCTCGCGCCCGAAGGCGCCGTGCGGGTTCTTCGACTTGGCGTGGACCGAGATTGTGCGGAGTTTCGTGCCGCCCTTGGTGGTCAGCGCCAGTTCGAGGGGTGGTTTCGAGAAGCGGATGGTTTCCGAGATGTTGTCGGCGTCGAGGTCGTAGCGGAAAATGGTGTCGAAACGCGGCGCGTCGTGGGAGCCGTGGCTGTTCGCGGGGTGGCCCAGCGGGTCGTGGCGGGCGGTCAGGCGGTCGGGGTCGTAGAGGAAGGCGATTTCCTGCTCGGTTTCCGACGGATAGCCGATGATCGCCTTGCGGGCGCGCAGGCCTGCGGCGCGGGCGAAGGTCTCCAGCGCCTTGACGGTGGAGCGGTGGCCGTTGGTGTCCGGCGCCTCGATGATGGTGATGCCGTCGGCGTCGAGCGCGGAAAAGACGATGGCGAGGGCCGCGAGTTGCTCTCCGCGCGTGATCTTGTAGCGGGTGGAGGGTTCGCGGTCGTCGAGCATCCTTCCCGCGTCATCGAAGAGGGCGTTGAACCATTCGACGTTGTAGGTGGCGAGGCGCAGGCCGGGGCGGCTGTCGCTCATGCAGCTTCTTTCGTGCTGATCTCGCGCCAGGCTTCGTTGATGAGTTGCAGGCGGCGTTCGGCGAGTTTCATCGCTTCGGGCGGGACGCCGCGGGAGTGGAGGACGTCGGGGTGCGTGTCGCGGACGAGGTCGCGCCAGGCCTTCTTGGCCTGGTCCTTGGTCGCGTCGCGGGGCAGGCCAAGGACGTCATAGGGATCGCGGGGCGCGCCTTCGACGAGGCGGGAGCGGACGATGGTGAAGCAGCGGTCGTCGAGGCCGAACTCCTGCGCGACATGGGTCAGGAAGGCGTCTTCGCCGGGGTGGTAGGTGCCGTCGGCGATGGCGATCTGGAACAGCGCCTCAAGGATGTCAACGAGGACATGGTGGTCGTCGGCGCAGATCTTGCGGCCGTCCGGATTGAAGAGGGCGGCGATCTTGCGGGCATAGGCGTCGAAGCCTGCGACGTCCTGGCGGGCTAGGTTGTAGACGCGGGCGGCGTGCTCTTCCTCGCCTTCGGGGAAGGTGAAGATGCGGCGGAAGGCGGTGACCTCGTCCCGGGTGACGGTGCCGTCGGCCTTTGCCATCTTGGCGCCGAGCGCGAGGACGGCGATGGTGAAGCCGATGGAGTGTTCGGGGGCGGGGTCGTTCCGGAGCTTGTCGAAGACCACAGAGAGGGGTTCGCCCTGGACCAGGGCGGCGAGGGCTTCGGTGATGCGGGTCCAGATCGACATGCGGGCAGAATAGCGGGCGGCGGGGCGGATGTCAGAGGAATTTCTGCAGCAGCACAAGGTCGATGTAGCGGCCGAACTTGAAACCCGCCTGGGGGACGGTGGCGATGTGCCGGTATCCCATGCGGGCGTGGAAGGTCTGGCCGTCGGGGTTCTCGCCTGAAACTCCTGCGATCATCTGGTGGGCGCCCTGGGCGCGGGCGTGGTCCTCGATGGCGGTGAGAAGCGCGCGACCGAGTCCCTTTCGGGGGGTGCCGGGGAGGAGGGAGATCGAATGCTCCATGCAGGTCCGATACCCGGCGCCGCCGCGGAACTGGCTGTAGCTCGCCTGGCCGATAACGGTGCCTACGTCCTCGGCCACCAGGAAGGCATGGCCGTCGGCGGCCTTGGTGGCGATCATGGCCAGGATGTCGTCCGTCGTCTTAGGGACCGGGTTGAAGGTGACGGCGGTGTTCAGGATCCAGTGGTTCAGAAGCGCCGCAAGCGCGGGGGCGTCGGCGGCGCGGGCGGGGCGGATCATGTCAGGACGCGGGGGCCGTGGGGCGTTTCGAACGTGGCGCGGAGAGAATGGTAGGGACCAAGCTCGACCACCACTCGGGGGTCGGCGAGGGGCTTCAGCGCGGCTTGCAGGGCACAGGCCTGTGGGTGGGTGATCTCCAGCCGGGTAAGACGGATGCCGTGGTCGCGCAGGGACCTGGCCGGATGGAGGTCGCCCTGCCACTGGATCAGCGCGGGGAAACAGTCGTCGAAGGGCAGGCGGCCCGTAGGAGGCACAGCAAAGCGCCAGCGGTAGTCGCCACGCTGAAGGTCCGTCGCCGTCCCGGTCCCTTTGGGCGCGGCGGCGAGGGCCGCGTCCAGATCGTCGGTGCGGCAGATCCAGTTTGTCAGGCGCGGCGGGCCGCGGAAGTGGTCGAGGTCGAACCAGCGCGGATAGCCGGGTTTCGGCGCGGCGGGGTCGATGGCGATGACCTCAAGATAAAGGTCGCCGAGCGACAGAAGCCGGTTGTGCGTGCCCATGTGGGGGTGCTTGCCGCCCCCGGCGAGGGGGACGCCAAGCGCCGCCTGAACCCAGGCCGCCCCGGCCTCAAGCGTCGCGGCCGAGACCGCGATATGGTCAAGCGCCAGCATCATTCGGCCGCCATCGACTGGACTTTGGTGGCGGCCTTCAGGGCCAGCGCCAGGGCGGCAAAGCGGGCTTGGGCGACCTCGCCGAAGAGGCCGACGCCGTCTTCGGTGAGCGCGAGGGTCAAGAGGCGCTTTTTGGGGTTCCAGCGCAGCTCTCCGGCCTGGGACGGGTCGCCGATCGAGAACATCGCGCCGAAGCGCATGGCCTTGCCCAGAGCTTCGGCTTCCTGGATGTCCTCCTCGGACAGAAGGCGGAAGAGCGGCTCCATCCGGCTGCCGGCGCGGCTGTTCTTGTAGCGGTGGAGGAGCGCGAGACCGAGGAACACGCGGCCGGGGTGGTCGAGGCCGCCAAGGTTGGCGCGGGTGGCGTTGTCGAAACAGGCCTCGGCCCGGTAGTCGGGGTGGGCGCGCCAAGTGGTGTCGTGCAGCAGGCAGGCGGCCTTGATCAGGCGCAGACGTTCGATCGACGCACCCTTGAACAGGGGTTCGAGGAAAGTGAAAAGCTTCTTGCCGAAGCCCGGGATGCGGGCCTGGGTCAGTTCTGTCATCCGCGCGGCCTCGATCAGCGGATCGCGGGCGCGGAGTTTCTCGGGCATCTGTTCGTAGAGGAGCCCCTCGCGGATGCCGTAGGCCGAGACGTCAATCTCGGATGGTTTCAGGATGCGGATGATCTCACGCAGGACCTCGCAGGCGAGCGGGACCAGTTCCATCCGTTCGGCGCTGGTGCCGGTGCGGCCGCGGAGCGCGGGCAGGTCGGTGGTCTGCAGCCAATCGAGCGTGGCCAACAGGTTGTCCGGTGTCATGCGGTATTCGTGCAGGACCGTCAGCGGGTAGTTGCGCCGCTCCATGTCCAGACGCGCGATGACCCGCCAGCTGCCGCCGACCAGATAGATGCGGTCATTGTCTGGCTTGATCTCTTTCGCGGCGGCTTCGAGGATCGCGTCGATATGCGCCTTGCGCTTTTTCGGGTCGGCAGCGATCTGTTGCAGGCGGAAAGGCCCAAGCGGCGTCGACACGCGCTTGCCGACGCGACCGTTGCCGATCCGGGCCAGCTCCATCGAGTTGCCGCCGATGTCACAGACGATGCCCTTGGCCTCGGGCCAGCCCAGAAGCACGCCCTGTGCCGACAGCCGCGCCTCTTCATCGCCGTCGATGACATGCAGCTTGAGCCCGGTCTCACGCAGGACCTGGGCCTGGAATTCAGGGCCATCCTCGGCCTCGCGCGTGGCGGCGGTGGCGACGACGGTGAAGGGATGGATGTCCATGCCGCGGGCCAGAAGCGAGAACCGCTTCAGCGCGGCGAGGGCACGTTCCTTGCCTTGCGGGTTCAGCCGGCCAGTCTCCGCCAGGCCTTTGCCCAGGCCGCACATGATCTTTTCGTTGTAGAAATAGGCCGGGCTGCGGGCCGCGCCGTCGAAGACCACCATCCGGACCGAGTTCGAACCCACATCGACCACGCCTACGCGCGACAGGGCGCGGGCCGAAGGGTCGTCGAACAGGGGTTTGCCGAAGGGACCCCAGTCGCCTGCGTCGTCGTCGTCATCTGACAGGGGGGCGGGTCCGTCTGCGGCCATGGAAGAATCCTCCGGGGTCGTTGGGCGGTATGGTGACGGGGCAGGGGGATGCGGTCAACCGGGGGCCAAAACTCTTCGAAGAGTTTTGCAAATTCCTTCGAAGGAATTTGGGTCCGCCCGGCGCGTCCGTCAGCGCTTTTTCGGCTTCGGCGCGGGCCGGTCGCCCATCGCCCGGGCGGCCTCGGCTGCGGCGCGCAACTCCTCGGCGATTTCCTCGGCCTCCTCGGGGTCGAAGTCGAGCGGCAGTTCTATCCCGCCCTCGGCCTCGACATAGATGCGGACCATGCCCGCGTCGGTTGGCCCGATCTGCAGGTTGGCGGCGATCTCGCTTGGGTTGTTGATGCCCATTCATGCGTCTCCAGCTATGCCGCGGGGGTAGCGGGCTGCGGGGCGGGGCGCAAGGAAAAACCGCTTGGACAGGTCGGACCGGGGCGTGTGCATTGGCGCTTGCATTCGGGGGGGAGCGGGGCTAAATCGCGCCACAAGTGCCGCCTTAGCTCAGTTGGTTAGAGCACCAGATTGTGGATCTGGGGGTCCCCCGTTCGAGCCGGGGAGGCGGTACCATCCTTCAGAAGGCCCGGGCCGAAAGGCCTGGGCCTTTTGCGCTTTGGCCTGAATTGATTGACAGACGGGCTGCATCGGCACATTAGCGGGGATGTCGCATTTTTCCCTGAAGAAGGATGCCCCCCGGTGACCCGAGCCGACCGAGACCAAGGTTTCGCGATGTCAAGCGCCGTCATCCCGCGCGGGGTGGCGCATGTGCGGCTGGAAGGGCCGGTTGTCACCCGGGACTTCGCCTTTCTGGTCCTGCCGCGCTTCACGCTGCTGGCCTTCAGTTCGGCCATCGAGCCGTTGCGGATCGCCAACCAGCTGACGCAAGCGCCGCTGTACAACTACCGGCTGGTCAGCATGGACGGACAGCCGGTGGAAAGTTCGGCCGGGGTGCGGGTCGAGGTGGACCAGGGGCTGGAGCCCTTGAGCCGAGAGACGACGGCGATCGTCTGTTCCGGCACCGATGCCAGCCAGGCGGCGGACAAAAGGGTGCTGAACTGGCTGCGCGAGCATTCCCGGCGTGGGGGCGGGCTGGGGGCGATCTGCACCGGGGCCTATACGCTGGCCCGCGCGGGGCTTCTGGGCGACGACACTCCGGCGGTGCATTGGGAGAACCGCCCGGCGTTCCGCGAGCTCTTTGATGTCGAGCCGCTACAGCAGATCTATGTCATTGGCCGCAAGCACTTTTCCTGCGCGGGGGGTGAGGCGGGGGTGGACCTGATGCTGGCGCTGATCACCCGCGACCATGGGTCGAAGCTGGCGGATGCGGTGGCCGAGATGTGCCTGCATTCGCGTCGGCGTGAGGCGAGTGCCACCCAGAAGAAAGTCTATCCGGCGCCGATGCTGGCGCGGCATCCGGCGGTGGCGCGGGTCATCGCGGCGATGCAGGCGAATATTGCGACGCCCCTTGACCGCGACGCTTTGGCCGAGGTCTTTGGCCGGTCACCCCGCCACCTGGAGAGGATTTTCCAGTCGGTCGTGCAGGAGACGCCCAAAGGGTACTACCTCGGTCTGCGGCTGGAGGAGGCGCGGGACCTGCTCTCTGACACGACGCTGTCGATCCTGGAGGTCGCGGTGGCGACGGGGTTCAACTCTCGGTCCAGCTTTTCCAAGGCCTACAAGAAGCGATTCGGCCAAAGCCCGGCCCGAACGCGGTAGCGCTCATCACTCTGGCCGACACGCCGTGTGGCGGGGTTCACCCTGCGGCGGGTGGCGGCTAAGGTGCCCGCCCCAAAGCCTTGAGGATTCGCATGAGCCTGACGCAGATACCCCGCCTGATCGCCACGGAAATCGGGGCGACGCCGCAGCAGGTTACCTCGGCGGCGGAGCTCCTGGACGGGGGCGCGACGGTCCCTTTCATTGCACGCTACCGCAAGGAAGTGACGGGGGGGCTGGACGACACGCAGCTGCGCAAGCTGGAAGAGCGGCTCGGCTACCTGCGCGAGCTTGAGGCGCGGCGGGGGGCAATTGCGGAGTCGATTTCGTCCCAGGGCAAGATGACGGATGACCTGGCCCGGGCGATTGCCGGGGCGGTGACGAAGGCGGAGCTGGAGGACATCTACCTTCCCTACAAACCCAAGCGCCGGACCAAGGCGATGATCGCGCGCGAGGCGGGGTTGCAGGGGTTGTATGACGCCATACTGGGCAACCGGGCAACGGACCCGCTGGCGCGGGCGGCTGGGTTCCTGTCGGAAGGGTTCCCCGATGCCAAGGCCGCGCTGGAGGGGGCGCGGGATATTCTGGCCGAGGGGCTTTCCGAGGATGCTTCGCTGCTGGGCCGGTTGCGGGATCACATGCGGAAGGCCGGGAAGCTGGCGGCGAAGGTGGTGCCGGGGAAAGAGGCGGCGGGCGCGAAGTTCGCGGATTACTTCGCGCATACCGAGGATTTTGCGCGGGTGCCGAGCCACCGCGCGCTGGCGATGTTCCGGGGGCGGAACGAGGAGGTTCTTACGCTGGACCTGGAGGTCGATGCGGAAGCTCCGCGTGGCGAAAGCCCGGCGGAACGGGCTTGCGGCGCGGCGGTGGGGGTTGCGGGGCAGGGCGCGGGGGACAAATGGCTGCGCGAGGCGGCGGCCTGGGCCTGGCGGGTGAAGATCAGGACGAGCCTGACCTTGGACCTGATGGCAGAGCTGCGCGAGGCGGCGGAGGCCGAGGCGATCCGGGTTTTCGCGCGCAATCTGAAGGACTTGCTGCTGGCGGCCCCGGCTGGGGGGAAGGCGACTATGGGTCTCGATCCCGGCATTCGGACGGGCGTGAAGGTCGCGGTGGTGGATGCGACGGGGAAGCTGGTGGCGACGGATACGGTCTATCCGTTCCAGCCGAAGATGGACCTCAAGGGCGCTCAGGTGTCGATTGCCCGGCTGATCGGGCAGCACGGGGTGAAGCTGATCGCCATCGGCAACGGCACAGCCAGCCGCGAGACGGAAAAGCTGGTGGCGGACCTGCTGGCGCTGTTGCCGGGTGGGGCGGAGAAGCCGGTGAAGGTGGTGGTCAGCGAGGCCGGGGCCTCGGTCTATTCGGCCTCGGAACTGGCGGCGAAGGAGTTTCCGGGGCTGGATGTCTCGCTACGCGGCGCGGTCTCGATTGCGCGGCGGTTGCAGGACCCGCTGGCCGAGCTGGTGAAGATTGAACCGAAGGCGATTGGCGTGGGCCAGTACCAGCATGACGTGGACCAGCACCGGCTGGCCAAGTCGCTGGACGCGGTGGTGGAAGACGCAGTGAACGCGGTGGGTGTGGACCTGAACACCGCTTCGGCTCCGCTTCTGGCGCGGGTGTCGGGGGTCGGGCCGGGGCTCGCTGAGGCCATCGTGGCGCATCGCGACCAGAACGGGCCGTTCGGGACACGGAAGGACCTGCTGAAGGTCGCGCGGCTGGGGCCGAAGGCGTTCGAACAGGCGGCGGGGTTCCTGCGGATCACCGGGGGGAAGGAGCCGCTGGATGCGTCGTCCGTCCACCCCGAGGCCTATGACGTGGCGCGCAAGATCGTCGCGGCTTGCGGGCGGGACATCCGCAGCCTGATGGGCGATGGGGTGGCGTTGAAAAACTTGAACCCGGCGAGTTTCGTGGATGACCGGTTCGGTTTGCCGACGGTGAAGGACATCCTGACGGAACTGGAGAAGCCGGGGCGGGACCCTCGCCCGTCGTTCAAGACTGCGACCTTTGCGGAGGGTGTGGAGGAGATCGGCGACCTGAAGCCAGGGATGGTGCTGGAGGGCACGGTGACGAATGTGGCGGCCTTCGGGGCCTTCGTCGACATCGGCGTTCACCAGGACGGGTTGGTGCATGTCAGCCAGCTGTCGGACAGTTTTGTGAAGGACCCCCACACGGTGGTGAAGGCGGGGGACGTGGTCAAGGTCCGGGTGGTCGAGGTCGATGTGGCCCGCAAGCGGATCGGGCTGACGATGAAGTCGGACGGTGGGGCTTCGGCGAAGGATCAGGTGCGGGAGCGATCTCCGGCGGCGAAACCCGTGCGGGGGCCGATGCAGTCGGGGCCTGCGACCGGGGGGAATGCGTTTGCGGATGCGTTGAAGGGCAAGTTCGCGCGGTAGGGACCGGACACTTCTAAAAGTCCGGATCGGAGGCTTTGAAGGCTCCGGTTCGATTTCTTTCACGAAATCGGGACAAAATCCTTCGAAGGATTTTGCAAAACTTTTCGAAAAGTTTTGCGCCCGGGTCAGGCGGCTGCGCCGCCGACCGTCAGGCCCTGGATCATCAGCGTCGGCTGACCGACGCCGACCGGAACCCATTGCCCCGCCTTGCCGCAGTTGCCGATCCCGGGGTCAAGCTGCAGATCGTTGCCGATGGCGCGGATCCCCTTCAGCGCGGTCGCGCCGTCGCCGATCAGGGTGGCACCCTTCACCGACTCGCCGACGACGCCGTTCCGGACCCGGTAGGCCTCGGTGCAGGAGAAGACGAACTTGCCGGAGGTGATGTCGACCTGCCCGCCGCCGAAGCCCACAGCGTAGATGCCGTCCTTGAGGCTTGCCACGATCCCCGCCGGGTCGTCGGTCCCGGCCAGCATGTAGGTGTTGGTCATGCGCGGCATCGGGATATGGGCGAAACTCTCCCGCCGCCCGTTGCCGGTGGGGGCGACGCCCATCAGCCGGGCGTTCTGGCGGTCCTGCATGTAGCCCACGAGCACGCCATCCTCGATCAGCACGTTCTTGCCCGAGGGCGTGCCTTCGTCGTCGATGGAGATGGAACCGCGGCGGTCGGGGATAGTTCCGTCATCAAGGACAGTCACCCCTCTGGACGCAATCTGTTTCCCCATCAGGCCCGCAAAGGCCGAGGTTTCCTTGCGGTTGAAGTCGCCCTCCAGCCCGTGGCCGATGGCTTCGTGCAAGAGGATGCCGGGCCAGCCGGGGCCGAGGACGACGTCCATCACGCCCGCCGGGGCCTCGACGGCCCCGAGGTTGACGCGGGCGATGCGCAGCGCCTCGGCGATCATCGGTTTCCAGGTCTCGGGGGCCATGAGTTGCGCCAGACCGTGGCGGCCGCCCTGGCCCATGCCGCCCTGTTCACGGCGACCGTTCTCCTCGACCATCACGCTGACGTTGATCCGCGCCATCGGGCGGATGTCGGAGAGGCGCGTGCCTTCGGGGCGGAGGATTTCCACCTCTTGCAGGCTGGCCGACAGGGTGGCGGACACCTGGACGACGCGCGGGTCCAAAGCGCGGGCATAGGCGTCGATCTCGCGGAGAAGCTCGATCTTTACCGGGAAAGCGGCTTCGGCCATCGGGTCGTCGGGGCGGTAGAGCCGGGTGTTGGTGCCGCGCGGCGGGGGGGCGAGGGTGCCGCCGCCCGCGCCTACTGCGAGGCGGGCGGTTTCGGCGGCGCGGCGAAGGGAGGTCTCGGTGATCTCGGTCGAATGGGCGTAGCCCGCGACTTCGCCGCGCACGGCGCTGAGGCCGAAGCCCTGGCTTGCATCATAGGTCGCTTGCCGGATGCGGCCGTCGTCCAGCACGATCGACTCGGCCCGGCGGCGTTCGAGGAAGAGTTCACCGTCATCCGTCCTGTCCGTGGCCGCGCGCAGGGTGGCAAGGGCTGCGGCTTCGTCAAGATGGGACTCGAAGGGGCGGAACGGGGCGTCGGTCATGAGGGTGCGCTTTCGGTAGGGCCGGCGCCAGAGATGGGCCCCCAAGCGGGCAGGGTCAAGGCGCGATCGTCCGGTCGATGAAGTCGGCCCCGGCAGCCCAGGTGGCGGGGTCGAACAGCGCCTCATGCCCGACGGGGCCGAGCGACAGGAAGGTCTTGGGGTCGCGGGCGGCATCGTAGAGGCGCTTGCCAAAGCCTTGCGGGATGACCTGATCCGCCTCGCCATGCAGGATCAGAAGCGGCGCGCGGACAGCGGCGATGTGATCGCGAGAGCGGTACTGGTCCTTCATCAACAGACCCACCGGCAACCAGGGATAGGCGCGGCGGGCGATGTCGACGGCGGCGGAATAGGGGGCCTCCAGCACCAGAGCCGCGACCGGGTTGGCGGCTGCGGTCAGGACGGCGGGGCCGGTGCCGAGGGATTCGCCCACGAGGACAATGCGGTCGGGCGGGATGCCCTGGCCGCGCAGGTGGTCGTAGGCGGTTTTGGCGTCGATCAGGAGGCCCGCCTCGGTTGGGCGCCCGGTCGAGCCGCCATAGCCGCGATAGCTGAGAAACGCCGTGCCATAGCCGCGCGACTGGTAGAAGGCCTGGCGGTCGGCGCGGTCGGCGATTTCGCCCGCATTGCCGTGCAGGAACAGGAGCGTAGGCCGGTCGCCCTGCGCCGGGCTTTCCCAGAGAACCAGCGTCTCGCCATCGGGCGTCGTCAGGGCAACGCCTGTTACCCCTGTCAGGCCCACGGCTTCCGGCGCGGGATCGCGGCGGGTTGGAAAATACTGCAGGTCGCGCTGGAAAACATACATTCCCGACAGCGCGACCCCGTAGAGGAGGCCGAAGGTGACGAGGGTCAGCTTGATGAAGGCCACTGCAATCCTTTTCGCCATCAGACGGGCGATTTGTCGCGACGGTTTTGCTTGTCGCGGGCAAGCTAATATGGTTTGAGGGCCGTGGGAAATGGCGGGATTCTGACCGGCGGTCGGTCCTGCTTGAAAGCGGCGGCAAGCCGCGACGTGAACGGGAACAAAAGCATGCGTCTTTCGAACGTGATCGGCGGGATCGCCGCGGCAGGGATGACCACGCTTGCGGCTGGGCAGGTCCTGGCGCAGCAGGCCCTGGAAATCATCGGACAACCCGAGCCGGGTGGGATGGGGTTCCAGCCTTCGGCCACCGAGCTGAAGCATGACATCGTCTGGCTGGACACGATGATCCTGTACATCATCACCGGCATCGTCATCTTCGTGACCGCGCTGCTGATCTATACGATCGTGCGCTTCAACAAGCGCGCCAACCCGACGCCCGCGCGGTTTACCCACAACAGCCCGCTGGAAGTGGCATGGACACTGATCCCGATCGTGATTCTGGTGTTCATCGGGGCCTTCTCGCTGCCGATCCTGTTCAAGCAGCAGGAAATTCCGGTGGGTGAGGTCACGATCAAGGCGACCGGCAACCAGTGGTACTGGTCCTACGAATATGTCGACGAAGGGATTGCCTTCGACAGCTACATGATCGGCTCTCCGGCCACGGGCGGCACCAACATGCTGACCCCTGAAGTCGAGGAACAATTGAAGGCTGCGGGCTATTCGAAAGAGCAGTTCCTCTTGGCCACCGATACCGCAGTTGTCGTCCCCGTGGGCAAGGTCGTCGTCGTGCAGGTCACCGCGACCGACGTGATCCATTCCTGGAAGATCCCGGCCTTTGGCGTGATGCAGGACGCGGTCCCGGGCCGGACGGCGGGCCTTTGGTTCACGGCCGAGAAGGAAGGCATCTACTTCGGCCAGTGCTCGGAGATTTGCGGGCAGATGCACGCCTACATGCCGATCACGGTGAAGGTCGTGTCGGAAGCCGCCTATGCCGAGTGGCTGGCGAAGGCCAAGGCGGGCGACGTCCAGCTGTCGCACGTGGCCGTCCCGGCAGACACGCAGGTCGCCGCGAACAACTGAGCCCTGGCTAGGGCACCTGGGCGGGGCTTGGCCAAAGGTCGAGCCCCCTTCGTGTGAAACGGAACCGGAATGAGCGATACCACCGCATATCAGGGCGCAACGGCCACCCCGCATGAGCCGGGGTTCGGCGATTACGTCCAGCTGCTGAAGCCGCGGGTGATGTCGCTGGTGGTGTTCACCGCGCTGGTCGGGCTGCTGGTCGCGCCGGTCGGGTTGCACCCGGTCGAGGCGTTTTCGGCGATCCTGTTCATCGCGCTGGGGGCAGGCGCCTCGGGTGCCCTGAACATGTGGTGGGATGCCGATATCGACGCGGTGATGAAGCGTACGGCGCGCCGTCCGGTGCCTGCGGGCAAGGTTCAGGCGGGCGAGGCGCTGGCGGTCGGGCTGGCGCTGTCCGGCATCAGCGTCGTGATGCTGTGGCTGTCGACCAACTGGGTCGCGGCGGCGCTTTTGGCCTTCACCATCTTCTTTTATGCCGTCGTCTATTCGATGTGGCTGAAACGCTCGACCCCGCAGAACATCGTGATCGGCGGCGCGGCTGGTGCCTTCCCGCCGATGATCGGCTGGGTCTGTGCGACCGGCAGCGTCTCGGTCGAGGCAATGCTGATGTTCGCCCTGATCTTCATGTGGACGCCGCCGCATTTCTGGGCCTTGGCGCTGTTCATGAAGGAAGACTATCACACTGCGGGCGTGCCGATGCTGACGGTGACCCATGGCCGCAAGGCAACACGGGTGCATATCCTGGTATACACTCTGCTCCTGGTTCCCGTGGCGCTGGGCGCGGCGCTGACCCAGATCGGCGGGCCGCTGACGCTGACGGTGGCGGTGGCCCTGAACGCCTGGTTCGTCATTGGCGCTTTCCGCATCTGGCGGCGGGACGAGGCGGTGGCCGAGGCCGACAAGTACGCGGTCGAAAAAGCCTTCTTCCGGTTTTCGCTTCTGTACCTCTTCCTGCATTTCGCGGCCTTCCTTGCCGAAGCGGCGCTGAAATCGGCAGGTCTGGGGGGCTGGTAAGATGACGTTCCGCCCGGAACATGAACTGCACAAGCGCCGGTTCAGCCGGAACCTCGGGGTCGGGCTGACGCTGCTGGCGTTCGTGGCCCTGGTCTTTGCGCTGACCGTCGTGAAGGTGCAGCGCGGCGATCCGATGCAGGGCTTTGACCACACCTACCAACCTGCCATGCTGCCGAAGGAGGAGACCCAGCCATGATCTTCCCGCGGCTTCAGGGCAACAACCGGATGCTGGCGCTGCTGGGCACGCTGGTCGTCGGGCTGACCTTCACGACGATTGTCATCATCCCGCCGTTCTATGACTGGTTCTGCCGGGTGACCGGCTATGGCGGCACGCCCTCGGTGGCCGAGACGGCTCCGGACGCGATTCTGGACCAGACGGTGAAGGTCCGTTTCGATGCCTCGGTGGAACAGGGCATGCCCTGGGTCTTCAAGCCGGTCGTCCGGTCGATGGAACTGCGCATCGGCGAGACGGGCCTTGCCTTCTACGAGGCGCACAACCCCACCGATCGGCCGATTGCCGGTACGGCCAGCTTCAACGTCTATCCGGACACCGCCGGCGGCTACTTCACCAAGATCGAATGCTTCTGCTTTACCGAACAGGTGCTGCAGCCGGGCGAGACGGTGCAGATGCCGGTCACGTTCTTCGTCGACCCGACGATCATCGATGACGCGGACGCGCAGTTTGTGCGCGAGATCACACTTAGCTATACCTTCCACGAAACCCCGCTGCCGGAAGAACAGGCAGCCCTGCAATCCGCTGCGGAAGACGCATCCGCAGTGAACTGAGACCAGACAACGAGGGAAAACCCGGCCATGGCCCATGCGAAGAACCACGATTACCACGTCTTGCCGCCGTCGATCTGGCCCTTGTTCGGCGCTCTCTCGGGCTTCGTGATGCTGTTTGGCGCGGTCCTCTGGATGCACGGCTCGGGCCCATGGATGGGTCTGATCGGGCTCGCCGGGGTTCTGTACGTCATGTACGCCTGGTGGTCCGAGGTCGTGCACGAAAGCCATGCCGGGGACCATACCCCGGTGGTGCGGCTGGGCCTGCGCTATGGTTTCATCCTGTTCATCATGTCCGAGGTGATGTTCTTCTCGGCCTGGTTCTGGACCTTCTTCAAGCACCGCCTGTATCCGATGGGGCCGGACAGCCCGCGGATCGACGGCGTCTGGCCGCCCGCCGGGATCGAGACCTTCGACCCCTGGCACCTGCCCTTCATCAACACGCTGATCCTGCTGCTGTCGGGTTGTGCTGCGACCTGGGCGCACCATGCCCTGGTGCATGAGAACAACCGAAAGGACCTGGTCAACGGCCTGATCATCGCGATCGTTCTGGGCGTGATCTTCACCGGCATGCAGGCCTATGAATACAGCCACGCGGCCTTCGGTTTCGCCGGCAACATCTACGGCGCGTCCTTCTTCATGGCGACGGGCTTCCACGGCTTTCACGTAATCATCGGGACAATCTTCCTGACCGTCTGCCTGATCCGTGCACTGAAGGGCCACTTCACCCCCGAAAAGCACGTCGGCTTTGAGGCTGCCGCCTGGTACTGGCACTTTGTTGACGTGGTCTGGCTGTTCCTGTTCGCCGCCGTCTACGTCTGGGGCCAGGGCTGATCCCACCCCTCTGAACGACAACGAGCGCGGGCCTTCGGGCCTGCGCTTTCCTTTCCGGGGTTTCGCATGCGTCGCTACGCTTTTCCGGTCCTGATGGGCGTCGTCGGGGTCGCGATTCTGATGAGCCTCGGCTTCTGGCAGCTTAGCCGCATGGAGGAAAAGCGGGTCTATCTGGATGAGATGGAGGCGCGGATTGCCAATGCGCCGATCCCCTTGCCGACCCGGGCGGAGGAGGGCCGCGACAAGTTCCAGGCGGTCTTTGCCGAGGGGCGGTTCACGGGTGAGTTCCTGGAGGTCCTCGCGGGGCAGAAGGGGGCCAGTCCGGGCGTGATGGTGATCGAGGCCTTCGAGCTGAACGGTGGCCGCCGGATCATGGTCCAGCGCGGCTTCGTCGAGGAAGAGGCGCGGAAACTCCCCCGCGCTCCGCACCAGGCGAAGGTCGAGGGTAACCTGCATTGGCCCAACGACACCGGCAGCTCCACCCCGCCTCCGGATGCGAAGACCGGCCTGTGGTTCGCGCGGGACGTCCCGGCGATGGCAGCCAAGCTTGGCACAGAACCGACATTAATTGTCGCCAGCGCACCAACCGGTGACGGGATCGCGCCGATGCCGGTCGACACTTCGGGTATACCGAACAACCATTGGGGCTATGCGATCCAGTGGTTCCTGCTCGCCGCAACCTGGGCGGGGATGACACTGTTCCTGCTCTGGCGTATCAGGACGCGGAAGGTTTGAAGGCGATGACCATGCACTATGTCTCAACCCGCGGCGCCGCGCCGGTCCTGGGCTTCGGCGAGGCGATGATGACCGGCCTTGCGCGGGACGGCGGGCTCTATGTGCCGGAAGCGGTGCCTGTGCTGTCGAAGGCCGAGATCGTGGCGCTTGCGGGCGCTCCGTATGAGGAGGTCGCGTTCAAGGTGATGCGCCCCTACCTGGGCGGGTTCTTCACCGACGACGAGTTTCGCGGGCTCATTGCCACGGCCTACCAGGGTTTCCACCACGCCGCCCGCGCGCCGATGGTGCAGCTGGGGTCGAACCATTTCCTTCTGGAGCTGTTCCACGGTCCGACGCTGGCGTTCAAGGACTTCGCCATGCAGCTCATCGGGCAGATGATGCAGGCGGCGCTGGCCAAGACCGGGGAGCGGATCACCATTGTCGGGGCCACTTCGGGCGATACCGGGTCGGCGGCGATGGAGGCGTTCCGGGGGCTGGCGAACGTCGATGTCTTCATTCTTTTCCCGCATGGCCGGGTGTCGGACGTGCAGCGGCGGCAGATGACCACGCCGTCCGAGGCGAATGTCCATGCGCTGGCCATCGATGGCGATTTCGACGATGCGCAGGCGCGCGTGAAGGATATGTTCAACGACTTCGCCTTCCGCGACGGGGTGCGGCTGGCGGGCGTGAACTCGATCAACTGGGCGCGGGTGCTGGCGCAGGTGGTCTACTACTTCTACGCGGGAACCGCACTGGGGGCGCCGCACCGCGAAGTCAGCTTTACGGTGCCGACGGGCAACTTCGGCGACATCTTCGCGGGCTACATCGCCAAGAAGATGGGGCTGCCCATCGACAAGCTGGTGATCGCGACGAACCAGAACGACATCCTCGACCGGGCGATCCGGTCGGGGGAGTACCGGACGAACGGCGTTAAGCCCTCGATCAGCCCGTCGATGGACATCCAGGTGTCCAGTAACTTCGAACGCGCGCTCTTCGACGCCTATGGCCGCGACGGGGCGGCGGTGGCGCAGCTGATGGGCGAGATGAAGGCGGGCGGGTTTCGGATCAGCCAGGGGGCGATCGAGACCCTGCGCGCCACCTTCGCCTCGGGCCGCTGCGACGAGGACGAGACGCTGGCGGTGATCGCCCGGCACTGGAAGACGACCGGCGAACTCCTGTGTCCCCATTCCGCCGTGGGCGTGAAGGTGGCTGAGGAGCATCTGGGTGGGGCGCCGATGATCACGCTCGCCACGGCGCATCCGGCGAAATTCCCGGATGCCGTGCAGCGCGCTACCGGCGTGCGTCCGGGCCTGCCGCCGCATATGGCGGATCTCTTCGACAAGCCGGAACGGATGACTCGCGTGCCGAACGACCTTGCCGCCCTGCAGGCCGTGGTGCGCGACCGGATCGCTCGTCGGTGACTTCGTCCCTCCTCGCTGGCGACGAGAAGCCGAAGACGCACGAGGAGCGGTCCGGAGCGCCCCTTTTCCATCCCGCTTTGGGGTTGTATCACCTGCGAACCCGACGCCAACTCCGGACCCGATCTTGACCCAACGCCTGCACACCCTGCCGAACGGCTTCCGCATCGTCACCGAGGCGATGCCGGGCCTGCAATCTGCCTCTGTCGGCCTCTGGGTTGAGGCGGGGGGGCGGCACGAGACGCCCGATCAGAACGGCATCGCGCACTTCCTGGAGCACATGGCCTTCAAGGGAACGCGGCGGCGCAGCGCGTTGCGTATCGCCGAGGAAATCGAGGATGTCGGCGGCTACATTAATGCCTACACCAGCCGCGAGATGACGGCCTATTACGCGCGGGTGCTGAGCCAGGACGTGGTGATGGCGCTGGACGTGATCGCGGACATCGTCCTCAACCCCCTCTTCCGCAAGGCCGACATCGAGACCGAGCGCCACGTGATCCTGCAGGAAATCGGCCAGGCGCTGGACACGCCCGACGACATCATCTTCGACTGGCTGCATGAGGTGAGCTACCCCGACCAGCCTTTCGGACGCACGATCCTGGGGCCGGAAGAACGCGTCGCCTCCTTCAAGAAGGCCGATTTCGAGGGTTTCACGGGCGCGCACTACGGGCCGGACCAGATGATCTTGTCGGCGGCTGGCGGCGTGGACCATGACGCCATCGTCGCAGCGGCGGAGCGGATCTTCGGGGGTCTCAAGGCGGTGGGCCTGTCGAAGGTGGAACCGGCCCGCTTCGTCGGCGGCGAACGGCGCGAGGTGAAGGACCTGGAGCAGGTGCACTTCGCGCTGTCGTTCGAGGCGCCGGGGTATCGCGACGACAAGGTCTACACGGCGCAGGTCTATTCGATGGCGATGGGCGGCGGCATGTCGAGTCGCCTGTTCCAGAAGATCCGCGAGGACCGCGGCCTGTGCTATTCGATCTACGCGCAGTCCGCGGCCTATGAAGACACCGGGCAGATCACCGTCTATGCCGGCACCTCCGAGGCCGAGATCGGCGAGTTGACCCAGCTGACCGTGGACGAGCTGAAGCGGGCTGCCGGGGATATGTCGGAGGCCGAGGTGGCGCGGTCGCGGTCGCAGTTGCGCGCGGGGCTCTTGATGGGGCTGGAAAGCCCGTCCTCCCGCGCCGAACGCAACGCGCGGCTGCTGTCGATCTGGGGCCGGATTCCGGATGTTGCAGAGGCCGTGGCAAAGATCGACGCGGTCGATACCGCCGCAGTTCGGTCCTATGCGGGCGAGCTGACCGGAGCGCGCGCGGCCTTGGCGATCTACGGACCCGTGGCAAAGGCGCCGGGGATCGACGAGGTCCGCCGGGGTCTGAGCGCCTGATGCTGGGCCTGAAGCGCCGTGTCCGGGTCGAGACCGAGCGGATGACGCTGCGGTTGCCGGAACATGGCGACTGGCGGCAATGGTCCGAGGTCCGCGAGGCGTCGGCCGAGTTCCTGGTCAAATGGGAGCCGGTCTGGGCCAACGACCATTTGACACGCCGCGCCTTTACCAACCGGGTCTACTGGGCGCAACGCGCCGAGGCGCAGGGGACCGCGCTACCGATGCTTCTGGTCCGGCGCGAGGACCAGCAATTGCTGGGCGCCTTGACGCTGGACAACATCCGGCGCGGGCCGTCGCAGACCGGGACCTTCGGCTACTGGATCGGCGAGCCTTTCGTCCGTCAAGGCTACATGCGCGAGGCGCTTTTGGCGTTGAGCCACCATGCCTTCACCCGGATGGACCTGAGCCGACTTGAGGCCGCCTGCCTGCCCGAGAATGTCGCCTCTCGTGGGGTGCTGGAAAAATGCGGCTTCAAGTATGAAGGCGTGGCGCAAAGCTATCTGCAGATCAACGGGCGCTGGCGCAACCATGTGCTTTACGCCAACCTGCGCGGTGATCGGCGCGGGCGGACCGACGTCGGCTGAGGGTTCGGACGGTTCGGAAATCGAGCGCGTTCCGCGCAAGTCTGTTGTCTCGCCTCTGCGCGTGAAGAACGCGCAACCGGCTCGGGCGAAGGGCCTCCGGCGGGGATATTTGGCGAAGGGAAAGCCATGGGCGTCTGGGTGGCCCTATTGCGCGGGGTGAATGTCTCGGGCGCGGGGAAGCTGCCGATGGCGGATTTCCGGGCGATGCTCACGGGCATGGGGCTGAGGGCGGTGCGGACCTATATCCAGTCTGGGAATGCGGTGTTCGAGAGCGACCGCACCGCAGCGGAATTGGAGGCGATCGTCCGCGACGCGGTGGCCGGGCGGTTCGGCTTTGCGCCAGAGACCTTTGTCCTAACCGCCGATGAGGTGGCGGCGGCACTGACCGACCATCCGTTCGCCGAGGCTGATCCGAAACTGGTCCATGTCTGTTTCCTGCGCGAGACGCCCGCGCCGGATGCGGCAGCCCTTCGGGCCGTGGCCCAACCGGGGGACGGCTGGCACATCGGGCCGCGCCGGTTCACGCTGCATACGCCGGGGGGCTACGGGACCTCGAAGGTGGCAGAAAAAATGCCGCGCCTGTTGCCCCAGCCGATGACCGCCCGAAATTTGCGCACGCTGGCGGCCTTGCAGGCGATGATCGCGCATCCGTGATCGTGTCCTTGCGTGACGCGGGGGCAATCCGGGTTACCCTTTGGCGAACCCGGAGGTGACCTATGCGCCTGCTTGCCGCCCTTGTCCTGCTTGCGACCCCCGCCTTGGGGCAGGAGCGCATCCCCTCGCACTGCATCGCCGTGGCGGCCAACACGCCGCAGGTGGTACCGGTCGCGCTGGAAGAGGGGCTGGAGAAGGACAGCGTGTTGATCCGCTATATCGACCACGCGAGCTTTGCCATCGTCACGGCGGACGGGACCGTGGCGGTGACGGATTACACAGGCTACCTGGGCACGGCGGACCTGGTGCCGGACGTGATCACGATGAACAACGCCCATTCGACGCATTGGACCGCCGCGCCCGACCCGCGTATCCCGCATGTGCTTAAGGGCTGGCCCGAAGACGGCAAGCCGGCGGAGCATCGGCTGGACCTTGGGTCGATGCTGGTCCGGAACGTCACCACCGACACCCGGGGGCCGTTCGGGGAAGGCGCGCGGCGGGATGGCAATTCCATCTTCATCTTCGAGGCGGGCGGCCTTTGCATTGGTCATCTGGGCCACCTGCACCAGATCCCCTCGGACGAGCAGTATGCGGCGATCGGGCGGCTGGATGTGGTGATGGTGCCGGTGGACGGCGGCTATACAATGCGGCTGGAGGACATGGCCGGGGTGGTCAAGCGGCTTCGGTCATCGGTGGTGATCCCGATGCACTGGTTCAGCCAGGACAGCCTGCAGGCCTTCCTGGCCGAAATGTCGTCCGAGTTCAGCGTGGTCGAGACCGGCGGCGCGCAAATATCGCTGTCGCTGGATGACCTGCCGTCGCCACCCACGATCATGGTGCTGGAACCGGCCTATATCGACTAGCCTCTCCGGCGGCCCTTGCTATGAAGGGCAGGAAGGAGACGCCGATGCTGAATCCCTGCGATCCCGCCTTTGTTGCCCGATTGTCCGGTCTGGTGCCCGAAGGCACGCTGTCCGCGCCCGAACCGCGCCATCTGGAAGAGCCGCGTGGCCGCTGGGTCGGGCAGGCCGGCGTCGTTGCGCGGCCCCGGACTACGGCCGAGGTCGCGGCGTTGGTGCGGGCCTGTGCCGGGGCTCGGATAGGAGTGGTGCCCTGGTCGGGAGGCACCGGGCTTGTCGGCGGGCAGATCATGAGCAATGGGCCTGCGCCCCTGCTTCTGTCGCTGGAGCGGATGACCGCACTGCGCGGGGTCTGGCCGGAAGAGAATGCGATGGTCGTCGAGGCAGGGATGGTCCTGGCCGATGTCCAGGCCGAGGCCGCGAAGGTTGGGCGGCTGTTTCCGCTGTCGCTGGCGTCGGAAGGCAGCTGCCGGATCGGCGGGAACCTTGCGTCGAACGCTGGGGGGACGGCGGTCCTGCGCTATGGCAATGCGCGGGACTTGTGCCTGGGGCTGGAGGCGGTGCTGCCGGATGGCAGTGTTTTCAACGGCGTGACGCGCCTGCGGAAGGATAATGCGGGCTATGACCTGCGCCATCTGCTGATCGGATCCGAGGGGACGCTGGGGGTGATCACGGCGGCCAGCCTGAAGCTTTTCCCGCGGCCTGCCGCACAGGTGGTGGCCATGCTGGCGGTGCCTTCGCCCGCTGCGGCGCTGGACCTGCTGGGTTTGTGTGGCGACCGGGCGGCGGGCCTTGTTTCGGCCTTCGAGCTGATCCACCGGATGGGCTTCGACTTCCTTGCCGAGACCGGCTTTGACCTGCGCGCTCCCTTCGACCCGGTGCCGGAGTGGCTGGTTCTCTTGGAGCTGGAATTGCCCGCCGGGCTTGAGCCAGAGGTGACTATGGCCAGCCTCTATGAGGCGGGGGCCGAGGCCGGGCTGGTGACGGACGGGGTGATCGCCCATTCCGAGGCGCAGGCCGCGCACCTGTGGCAGCTGCGCGAGACGATCCCGCTTGCGAACCGGAAGGTGGGGGCGGTGTCGAGCCATGATATCTCCTTGCCCTTGTCGGCGATCCCGGGGTTCATTGTCGAAGCGCCGCGCGCGATTGCGGGCCTGGGGGCGTTCCGGGTGAACTGCTTCGGGCATCTGGGCGACGGCCAACTGCAATGGAACGTCTTCCCCTCGCGGGGGCATGCGAAGGCCGAGCATGAGGCCGTGCGGGACGAGGTGAAGCGGGTCGTGCATGACATGGTGCACGGGCTTGGCGGGTCGGTCGCGGCAGAACACGGGGTGGGGCGGCTGAAGGTCGCGGACCTGGCGCGCTACGTCGATCCGGGAAAGCTTGCGGCGATGCGGGCGATCAAGGCGGCGCTGGACCCGGTGGGGATCATGAACCCCGGGGCGGTTCTGGGTTGAGGGGATGCTCGTCGTGGACTGCGTCCCTCCTCGCTGGGTGGCGGGGGGGAATGAAACATCCCCGCCGCAGGAAACCTGCGACGGGGTGCTTTGGGGTGTGTGGGTCACGCTGTGGGTAGCAGCGCGGCCAGGGTGGGTAGCCCTGACAAAGCCTGTTCTAGGCTGATTCTCTTATCTTACGGTTAACGCGATCGCGGCTTCATCCTGGGCGGAGCCGTCGCCCACCAGCTCTCCACCGGCTTTGTCCCGATCCGCAAGAAGGGCAAGCTGCCAGGCCAGACGATCTCGCAGGCCTACAAGCTTGAATACGGCGAGGCCGTGGTCGAAGTGCACGACGACGCGATGCAGCCCGGGGAAAAAGTCCTTCTCGTCGACGATCTCCTCGCCACCGGCGGCACCGCCGAGGCCGGTA
The DNA here is from genome assembly GCA_046076605.1 of Tabrizicola sp. Taxonomy (GTDB): domain Bacteria; phylum Pseudomonadota; class Alphaproteobacteria; order Rhodobacterales; family Rhodobacteraceae; genus Tabrizicola. The sequence goes on along the minus strand of JBJTSJ010000253.1, from coordinate 207 downwards.
TCCGCCTGATCGAGCGGCTCGGCGCACAGGTCATCGGCTGCGCCTTCGTGGTGGACCTGCCGGACCTCGGTGGCAAGAAAAAGCTGGAGGCCATGGGCATGGACGTCCACGCGCTTTGCGAGTTCGAAGGGCTCTGAGCGCGCGCTCCGCCGGAGTTTTCGAAAACTCCGGACCGATTTCTTCGAAGAAATCGGCGGCCCGCAGGCT
>JBJTSJ010000252.1:0-11787 GCA_046076605.1 Tabrizicola sp. | reverse complement strand
GCAATTCGGGCCTGATGTGGGGCCGCGCGACTTTGTCGACTGGGTCGAGGCCATTCCCGAAAGCGGCGAGATTTCGCTGTACCTTCATGTCCCCTTCTGCCGACGACTGTGCTGGTTCTGCGCCTGCCGCACGCAAGGAACCGCTACGGACGAGCCGGTGCGGGCCTATGTCCAGACGCTGAAGTCCGAGCTCGCCCTCTTGCGCGCGCATCTGCCCCAGGGGGTTTCCCTTGGCCGTTTACACTGGGGCGGCGGCACGCCGACGCTGTTGTCGGCCGCTCTGATCCGGGACCTGGCCGAGACGATCCTGCAGGTTGCCCCGATGGCGCCGGGTGGGGAGTTCTCGGTTGAGATCGACCCGAACGAGATCGACGATGCCCGGCTGGACGCCCTGGCGACCGCCGGAATGAACCGCGCCTCGATCGGGGTGCAGGACTTTGACCCGGTGATCCAGAAGGCCATCGGCCGCGATCAGGCCTATGAGCTGACGCGCGACGTGGCCGCGCGGATCCGCGACCGCGGTGTCGCCAGCCTGAACGCCGATATCCTTTATGGCCTGCCGTTCCAGACCGGCGCGCGGATTGCCGATTCCGTCCAGAAGCTGCTGACGCTGTCGCCTGACCGGGTTGCGCTGTACGGCTATGCCCATGTTCCGTGGATGAGCCGGCGGCAGCAGATGATCCCGTCCGACGCGATGCCGACGCCCGAGGAACGGCTGTCGCTTTTCGAGACCGCCCGCCAGCTGTTCCTGTGGGACGGCTATGTCGAGGTGGGGATCGACCACTTCGCCCGGCCCGAGGACGGGTTGGCCCGCGCCCTGCAGGCCGGAACTCTGCGCCGCAACTTCCAGGGCTATACCGACGACACGGCGGCCGCGTTGATCGGCCTGGGGGCATCCTCGATCAGCCGCTTTCCGCAGGGGTTCGCGCAGAACGCCTCCGGCACGGCGGACCATGCCAAGGCAATCCGCGCCGGGCAGTTTTCGACCCACAGGGGCCATGTCTTCCGGGGTGAGGACCTGTTGCGGGCCCGGATCATCGAGGCGCTGATGTGCGACTTCCGGGTGTCGCGGCTAGAGCTTTTGCAACAGTTCAATGTCAGCGCCGATCGGATCGAGACGCTGTTCAGGGGGGCAGTGGCAGAATTCGGCGATATGGTGCGGGTAACCGAAGACGGCCTCTTTATCCCTGAACGCGCACGCCCGCTGACCCGGATGATTGCCCGGGCCTTCGACGCCTATGACAGCGCCCGGGCCAAGCATTCAGCGGCGATCTAGGCCCCGGCTACGGTCCAACCGGGTCAGCAGGTCGATCTGGCGCGGCAGGCAGACCGTCCGCAGATCATAGCTTTCGCGCGCCATATGCCGGGCGGCTTCGCGCATCTGGACGTAAGCCTCGGGCCGGGCCAGCGCATCCGTGAGAGCAGCGGACCATCCTGCGACATCGAAGAAATCGACCAGCCGCCCGTTCACGCCATCACGGATCACTTCGGCCACCGGCGGGGTGTTGGACCCGATCACCAGCGTCCCGGCGGCCAGGGTTTCGACCATCGACCAGGACAGGACGAACGGATAGGTCAGATAGGCGTGGACGCGGCTGACATGCATGAGGTCGACCAGCCGGTCATAGGGCACGCGCCCGGTGAAATGCACGCGAGACAGGTCCAGCCGATCCTTCACCTCGTCCAGGATGACATCCTTCCAGGACCCGCCTCCCTTGGGTGCCTGGCCATAGCTGATCTCGTTCCCGCCGACGATCACGACCTGCGCCTGGGGCCGCGCCACCAGCACATCGGGCAGGGCGCGCATGAAGATGTGGTAGCCGCGATAGGGTTCGAGGTTGCGGTTGACGAAGGTCAGCACCTCATCGCCCCGGCGCAGGGTCTGGCCGTTCGGCAGCACAAAGGTCGCGTCGTGGTTCGGGGCCAGCCGGTCGCAATCCACCCCGTCGAAGATCACCTTCAGCTGGTTGCGCAGCGCAGGGGGATGGGAACTGGCTTGCCAGTGGGTCGGACTGACGCCGCCATCCGCATGGACAAGGGCCTGAGCCATGTAGGCCGACCGCGACTGCGCGATCATCACCTGATCGAATCCCGTCGCCTGAAATTCGGGATCAAAGCCGGTGTCGGCACCGATGCCGCGATAGTAAAATTCAGCAAAGACCAGCAGTTTCGCCTCGGGCCAGACCTCTTTCAGGAACAGCGTCTCGCCCCAGCCGGAATGGCCGTAGATCACGTCGGGCACATAGCCCTCGGCCCGCAGCTTGCGGGCAAAACGCGCCACGACCACAGCCCGGTCGCTCATCACGGTGAAGTTGCGGCCGAGGCGCGTGGCCTGCGGGTCCACGGTCTGCGGCTTGAAGGTGTAGCGCAGGGTCGGAACCTCGGACGCTTTGTCATTGGCCGCGTCGGTGATCGCCCGCACATCGTGCCCCCGGCGCTGCATCTCGGGCGCGAGGTGCAGGAACTGGCCGGGAAAGTTCTGGTGGACGAAAAGCAGCTTCAACGCGTCAGGCTCCGAAGGCGGCGGCCATCAGAGCTTTGGTATAGGGGGTTTGCGGATTGGTAAACACAGCCTCGCATTCGCCGGATTCGACCACGTCTCCGGCCTGCATCACCATCACCTTGTGCGCCATGGCCCTGATCACCCGCAGGTCATGGCTGATGAAGATGAAGGCCAGGCCCCATTTCCGCTGCAGTCCGCGCAACAGCTCGACGATCTGCACCTGCACCGTCATGTCCAGCGCGCTGGTCGGCTCGTCCAGCACCACCAGCTTGGGCCGCAGGATCATCGCCCGGGCAATGGCGATGCGCTGGCGCTGGCCACCGGAAAACTCGTGCGGATAGCGCTGCATCGTGGCGGGGTCGAGGCCCACCTCGCGCATGATCTCGGTGACCATCTCCTCGCGGTTACGGCCCGGTTCGACACCATGGACGCCCAGGCCCTCGGCGATGATCTCGGCCACCGTCATCCGGGGCGACAGGCTGCCGTAGGGGTCCTGGAACACGATCTGCATGTCGCGGCGCAGCGCCCGCAGGTCTGACCGGCCCAGCCCCTGCATGTCGCGACCCAGGAAGGTCACCTTGCCGGTGGATTCGATCAGCCGCAGGATTGCCAGCGCCAGCGTCGTCTTGCCCGAACCGCTTTCGCCGACGATGCCCAGCGTCTCTCCGGCGCGGACGGACAGGGTCGCGTCGTTCACCGCCTTCACATGGCCGACGGTGCGCTTCAGAAGCCCGCGCTGGATCGGGAACCAGATGCGCAGGGCATCGGTCCGCACCACCTCGGCCGCGTCTGCAGGCACGGGGGACGGGCCACCCTTCTGTTCGGCGGCCAGCAGTTTCTGCGTGTAGGGATGCCGCGGGTTGCTGAAGATCTCGGCCGTCGGCCCCTGTTCGACGATCTCGCCGCCCTGCATGACACAGACCCGGTCGGCGATGCGGCGGACGATGCCGAGGTCGTGGGTGATGAAGAGGAGGCTCAAGCCCTCGGCCCGCTTCAGGTCAGCCAGCAGGTCTAGGATCTGGGCCTGGATGGTGACGTCGAGGGCGGTGGTGGGTTCATCCGCGACGAGGAGTTCGGGACCGTTCGCCAGGGCCATCGCGATCATCACCCGCTGCCGCTGCCCGCCCGACAGCTGGTGCGGATAGGCGCCCAGGCGGGACTCAGCCTCACGGATGCCGACCTTGCCCAGAAGCTCGATAATCCGCGCCCGGGCAGCGTCGCCCGTCAGCCCCTGGTGCAGGGTCAGGCTTTCCGCTAGCTGCTTTTCGATCGTGTGCAACGGGTTCAGGCTGGTCATCGGCTCCTGGAAGATGAAGCTGATGTCGTTGCCCCTGACCTTGCGCAACTCACTCTCGGATGCGCCGACCATTTCCTTGCCCAGGTACGTCACCGACCCCGCGACTTCGGCATTGTCGGACAAGAGCCCCACTGTCGACAGCGCGGTCACCGACTTGCCCGACCCGCTTTCGCCGACCAGCGCGACCGTCTCGCCCTTGGCCACGGAAAAGGACACGCCCTTTACCGCCGGAATGACCCGCCCGTCCTGCCGGAACGAGACTGTCAGGCCCTTGACCTCCAAGACGCTCATCTAAAGGTCTTCCTTGGGTCGAAGGCGTCACGGATGCCTTCGAAGATGAAGACCAGCAGCGACAGCATGATCGCGAAGGTGAAGAAGGCGACGAAGGCCAAGTGCGGCGCCTGCAGGTTCTGCTGCGCCTGGCGGGTCAGCTGGCCCAGGGACGGCAAACTGGTCGGAAGACCGAAGCCCAGGTAGTCGAGGCTGGCCAGCGTGCCGATGACCCCGGTGATGCCGAAGGGCAGCAGGGTCAGCGTCGCGACCAGCGCGTTCGGCAGGACATGCCGGAACATGATGTGCCAGTCGGACACGCCCAGCGCCTTGGCGGCACGGACATATTCGAAGTTCCGTGCGCGCAGGAATTCGGCCCGGACCACGCCCACCAGACCGGTCCAGCCGAAGATGACCAGAAGGAACACCAGCAGCCAAAAGCTTTTCGACCAGACCGCAGTCAGGATGATGATGACGTACAGGGTCGGGACCGAGGACCAGAGCTCGATGAAGCGCTGGAACAGAAGATCGGTGAGACCGCCGAAATAGCCCTGCACCGCACCCGCCGCGATGCCGATGACCGAGGTCAGGAAGGTCACGATCAGCGCGAAGGTGACCGACAGGCGGAAGCCGTAGATCACCCGCGCCAGCACGTCGCGGCTGGTGTCATCGGTGCCAAGCCAGTTCTGCGCCGACGGGGGGCCGGGCGCGACCCCGCCGGTATCGACGATGGTGTTGTAGCGGTAGGGAATGATCGGCCAGACCATCCAGCCCGCCGTCACCGCCTGCCCGGCGGCGGTGCCCTTTTCCTCGACCTCGGCCCGGATACCCTGGGGGTCGTCCCAGCAGTCCAGCGATCCGCCTGACACGATCAGGCATTGCACTTCGGGGGTGGAATAGTCCGCCTCAGTCCTCAGGTCGCCGCCGAAGGCCACCTCGGGGTAGAACTTGAACACCGGCATGTAGTAGCCGCCGTCGTACTTCACCAGCACCGGGCGGTCGTTGGCGATGAACTCGGCGAACAGCGACAGGCCGTACAGGACCAGAAGGATCCACAGCGACCAATAGGCCCGCCGGTTCGCCTTGAAGTTCCGCCAGCGGCGCTGGTTCAGAGCCGAAAGCGCCATCATCCGCGCCTTTCAAAGTCGATCCGGGGGTCGACCAGCACATACATCAGGTCGGACAGGATGCCGACGACCAGGCCGATCAGGCCAAAGGCAAACAGCGTGCCGAAGATCACCGGATAGTCGCGTTCGACGGCGGACTTGAAGCCCAGCTGGCCCAGGCCATCCAGCGAGAAGATCACCTCGATCAGCAGGCTGGAGCCGAAGAAGACCGACAGGAACAGCCCCGGAAAGCCCGCGATCACGATCAGCATGGCGTTGCGGAAGACGTGGCCATACAGCACACGCGATTCCGACAGACCCTTGGCGCGGGCGGTCAGGACATACTGCTTCTTGATCTCGTCCAGAAAGCTGTTCTTGGTCAACAGGGTCAGAACCGCAAAGGCCGAGATCAGCTGCGCCGTCACCGGCAGGGTGATGTGCCAAAGGTAGTCGACGATCTTGCCCCAAAGGCTCAGTTCCGCCCAGTTGTCGCTGGTCAAGCCGCGCAGCGGGAACCACTGGAAATAGGACCCGCCGGCAAAGACCACCATCAGCATGATCGCGAACAGGAAGCCCGGGATCGCATAAGCGGCGATGATGATGCCAGAGGTCCAGGTGTCAAAGCCGGACCCGTCGCGCACCGCCTTGCGGATGCCCAGGGGGATCGAGACAAGGTAGGCGATCAGCGTCGACCAGAGGCCCAGAGTGATGGAAACCGGCATCTTTTCCAGCACCAGATCGACCACGCTGATCGAGCGGAAGTAGCTCTCGCCGAAATCGAGGGTCAGGTACTTGCCCATCATGATGAAAAAGCGTTCGACCGCCGGGATCTGCTCTTTCCGGCATTCCGGGGCCGAGACTGACGGCTCGCCAGCAAAACCTTCATCGCAGACGATGCGGGCGAAACCGAACTGGACCTCCAGCCGCGCCAGAAACTCGGGCGGCAGGCCGCGAGAGCCGACATAGCCTTCGTCTTCCTCTTGAACGCCACCGCCCTCGCTGCCCGAGAGATTCTGGATCGCGTCACCTTCGCCCTCGAACCGGGCCTGGATCTGTTCGATCGGCCCGCCGGGGACGAACTGGGTCAGGGCGAAGTTGATCACCATCACGCCGAACAGCGTGGGGATCACCAGCAGCAAGCGGCGAAGAATGTAGGCGCCCAAGATCCCTGCCCGTCTTTGGTTACTTCAACACGCCCTTGGCTTTCAGCGCGTCGGCTTTTTCGGCGTTGTACCACCAGATCGACAATTCGCCCAGAGCATAGGGGGGCAGCGGATCGGGACGTTCGTACATGTTGTAATAGGCGACCCAGTTGTCACGCTTGTAGTAGCGCGGGACGATCACGAATTCCGAGCGCAGCACCCGGTCCAGCGCCTTGATGACCGTCGTCAGTTCCTGGCGGCTGTTCGCGGCTTCCACCAGGTCCAAGAGCTTGTCGACCGCCGGATTGGCATAGCCCATCCGGTTGCGGCTGGAGTTGTCCTTGGCGACGGACGCCCAGGCCTGTTTCAGCACGCCGCCCGGTTCCAGCCCCCCGTTGACCACCGTGGTCGGCAGGGCATCGAAGTCGAAGTTCGGCGGTTGGGCGCGTTCCTGCAGCTGCGGGTCGTCGATGATGTCAAAGCTGGCATCCACGCCTAGCGCGCGAAGGTTTTCCACGTAAGCGTTCATCACCGGCAAGAGGTCGGTCCGCGAATGGACCATCTCCATCTTCAGGGTTTTGCCATCCTTCCGCCGCAGCCCGTCGTCGCCCACGACCCACCCGGCCTCGTCCAGCAGGGCCGACGCCGCGCGCAGGTTCTTGCGGTCCAGGTTGTTCCCATCGGACGAGACCGACCCCATCTTCACGTCGTCGGTCAGGATGCTGGCGGGCAACAGGCCTTCGTCAACCAGGGGCTGCAGGATCGCCACCTCGTCAGGACCAGCCACGCCCGTGGCGGCCATTTCCGAGTTTTCCCAGATCGAGTTGACCCGTGCGAACAGCCCGTAGAACAGCGCCTTGTTCGACCATTCGAAGTTGAACACCAGCCCCAGCGCCTCACGCACGCGGGCGTCCTGGAACTGCGGGCGGCGCAGGTTGAAGATGATGGACTGCCCGCCCGCGATGTTGCCGGACGGAATCACTTCGGTCTTCACATCGCCGGACTGCACGGTCGGGAAGGCATAGTCATTGGCCCAGCGTTTCGGCAGGGATTCCACGCGGAAGGTGTTGACGCCCGCCTTGAACGCCTCCATCGCGGCGTTGTCGTCGCCGAAATATTCGATGCGGATCCGGTCAAAATTGTTCTGGCCCACGTTCAGCGGGTGCTTTTCGCCCCAGTAATCCTCATCCCGCTTGTAGATGATCTGTTGGCCGGGCTTGAAGCTTTCCAGCACATAGGGGCCAGTTCCCAGGAAGGGCTCAAGGCTCGACTTTTCCAGATCGCGGTTGTTTTCCAAATAATGCTTCTTCGAGAAGATCGGCGAGCTTCCGGCCTGCCCGGGCATGTCGCGGAATGGGGTGCCGGGGGCAAAGGTGAACTTGATGCGATAGGGGTCGAGGATCTCGACCGACTGGAACTTCTCGTTCGCGACGGCGCGGAATTCCGGAATGCCCTTGTCGCGGAAGATCTCATAGCTGAACAGCACGTCTTCCGCCGTGAAGGGCGAGCCGTCCGAAAAGGTCACATCCTTGCGCAGGTTGAAGATCACCCAGGACCGGTCCTCGGGGTACTCCATCGTCTCGCACAAAAGGCAGTAGGCAGCGCTGACGTCGTCCAGGGTCCCGGTCAGGATGGATTCGTAGAAGATCGAGGCAAGTGCGGCCGAGTTGCCCGCGATGGTGTAGGGGTTGAAGCTGTCAAAGCTGCCGGGCGCCCACTGGCTGATCTCGCCACCCTTGGGGGCATTTGGGTTGACATAGGGCAGATGCGTGAAGTCGGCCGGAAGCGCCAGGTCACCGAAGGTGGAAATGCCGTGCGACTTGATGATCGTCTCAGCCTTGGCCGGAATTGCAAGGGCTGCCAGGGCAAGGATCAGGGAACCAGCCGCCACCAGCCGCCCGACCGGGGACTCTGCCACGTTTGCCCGTGTTGCAATCCGATTGCCTGTCCGCATCCTTCGCCCTCCCCAAGCTTCGTCAGAACCATTCATTTATGCTAAATCACGCTTTGTCGAGCCAACAAGCCGCGATTGTGCCGCGCGATTTCGTGAGCGGCAAACAAGAAAGCCGCCCAAAAGGGCGGCTTTGCTTGGCGATCGTGCAGATTGTCAGGGATTAGCGGCCAGATAGGCGATCACATTCGCCCGATCTTCCGGCTTGGGCAGCCCGGCGAAGGCCATCTTGGTGCCCGGCATGTACTTCTTGGGGTTTTCCAGGAAGGCGAACAGAGCCTCGGGCGTCCAGGGCTCGGCGGCAAGTGCCAGGTTGGCCTCGGAATAGGCGAAGCCCGCGACAGACGCGTGGTTGCGCCCGACAACGCCGTTCAGGTGCGGGCCAACACCGTCCGATCCGTCCAGCTTGTGGCAAGAGCCGCACTTCTTGAACACCGCCTCACCAGCCGCCGCATCGCCGGCTGCAAGAACGGCTGCAACGTCGATCGTCTCGCCTTCGCCTTTCGCCGGAGCAGCCTCTTCCCCGGTGTCGATCGAATAGGCCTGCGTCAGCTCACCCTCGGCATGTTCGCCGCCGTGACCCTTGGCCCCGACATGGTACAGCCCGTCGCCCGCCCAGCTGACCAGCATCATCACCAGCAGCGAACCGCAAACTGCCCCCACGGCCTTGGTCATCGTCATCGTGTCGAACATGGGTCTCACCTATCTGGGGTCTCGCGTTGCGCGGTATCTATCCGCTTCCCCCATCCGGTTTCAAGGTGTAGACGCGCGACGAAACGCCCCGTGGGGTCAGTTTTCGACAGGGATAGGGTCAGATGGTCGGTCGCATCGCGTTTCAGGGAGAGTTGGGGGCCTATTCGCACCAGGCTTGCCAGCAGTCGCGCCCGGATATGGAAGCAGTTCCCAGCACGACGTTCGAGGAAGTCGTCGACAAGGTCGCCCGCGGCGAGGTCGACTTGGGCATGCTTGCGGTCGAGAATTCCACCTATGGCCGGGTGGCGGACGTCCATTCCCTGCTGCCGCGTGCCGGCCTGCACATCATCGACGAGGCCTTTGTCCGGGTGCATGTCAATCTCTTGGGCGTCCCCGGAGCAAGACTGGAGGACGTGCAGGAAGCGCATGGCCATGTGGTCATCCTGCCGCAATGCGCGGGCTTCCTGAAGGCGCATGGCATCCGTGGCAAGGTCAGCTCGGACAATGCCCGCGCTGCCCGCGAAGTGGCCGAGGGCAAGGACAAGACCAAGGCAGCGCTGGCCAGCGAGCTTGCGGCTGAAATCTACGGCCTGGACGTTCTGGCCCGGCATATCGAGGACCAGGCCAACAATACCACACGCTTTCTCGTGATGTCGCGCGACCCGGACTACAGGCGCCGAGGCGCGGGCAAGATGATCACCACCTTCACCTTCCGCGTTCGCAACATCCCCGCCGCGCTTTACAAAGCGATGGGCGGGTTCGCCACCAACGGCGTGAACATGACCAAGCTGGAAAGCTATATGGTCGGCGGCACCTTCACCGCGACGGAATTCTACGCCGACATCGAGGGCCACCCCGAGGACCCGAACGTCGCGCTGGCGCTGGAGGAACTGCGCTATTTCACCTCGGAAGTGCGCATCCTGGGCGTCTATCCGGCTGACCGCGAACGCGGCTAGGTCAGGCCTGGCTGCGGGCGTAACGGTCCCGAATCCGGCCGGCCAGCCGCTCCAACCCCTTTTCGAACCGCGCCTGCGCCCGGCCCTTGGCCAGACGCAGCGTGTTGATGAACAGGCGTGCCGCCAGGGTCTTCGGCTTGACCTCCAGATCAAACCGCAACCGGCTGCGTCGCGGCGAAAGCACCATGACCTCAAGCTTGATCGTGCCTTCGACCGACGGGCTGTCGAAGGTCATGTTCACGTCCTTGTCCGGAGTGACGTCCTGAATGCGCAAAAGAACCTTGCGCGCCTTGCCGCGAAAATGCCCCCGGATCCGCCATTCGGCCCCGACGCCCATCTCGGGCGATCCGGTCGGGCGTTCCACGTCGATCCCGGTCCGGACGGCCTCGCGCTCCCACGCCTGATGGTCGTTCAGTACGGCGAATACATATGCTGCAGGCACTTCCAGATCGGTTTTGGCCGTCAGTTTCATCGTTACTCCAGCAGCATTTGCACAGGTGGTTCATCCGAATAGCAGGAAGATTGGGTCAATCAAGCCGATCCGCAAGCCAGTTGCGCAGAATGAAGTTCGCAATTGCGCCCTTGCGGCTGGGCCGGATTGTCGGGTGCCGACCGGCAAAAGCCTGGACCAGCTCTTCGCGGCTGACCCAGATCGCCGCTTCCAGTTCTTCGGGATCGACCTTGATCTCGCTGGTCAGGGCCTCGCACCGCGCACCGATCATCAGCGATGCGGGAAACGGCCAGGGCTGGCTGGCCAGATAGGTGACCGCCCCGCAGGTGATACCGGACTCTTCCAGCACTTCGCGGCGCACTGCGGCCTCGATCGTCTCTCCCGGTTCGACAAATCCTGCCAGCAACGAGAACATTCCTTCGGGCCAGCCGGGGCTGCGCCCAAGCAGCACCGAATTGCCCCGGGTCACCAGCATGATGACCACCGGATCGGTGCGCGGGAAATGTTGCGCGCCGCAAGCCGGACAGCTGCGCTGCCAGCCACTTTGCGCGATGTCCGACCTTGCGCCGCAGGTCGAACAGTAGCCATGGCTTTTGTGCCATTGCACCAGCGCCTTGCCTGTCGCCACCAGCTCGGCCTCGCGGGGGTCAAGCAGGGTCATCACGCCACGAAGTTCGGTGAACCCGGCTTCGGTCGGCATGGCCGGATGGCGCTGCACCGTCTGGTCGAAGAACCCGCTTTCCGGGGCGGCTGCACCCGCTTCTGGCGCCCAGTCCGACAGATCGGCGGCAAAACGCGGGGTCCCCTCATCCATCCCAAGAAAGATCGGTGGCCCGGCCAGGGCCAACACCGGATGATCGGCCGCAACCCAGACCAGGCGATCCGCGGCGACAAGGGGCTTGCCGCGCCAGAGTGGCAACACCTTGCCGCGCGCCAGAGCATCGCCCAAACCCTCGGCGTTCCGCCGCAGGACGGCATGCCGGTCCAGCCCGGATCCGCCAAAAGTTACAGTTTCGGCGATGCGCATGATGATCTGACTTTCCCTGGTTTGCCGGACAACGACTTGCCATCCCGACCCATCGCTTTAGTTAAGATTGAAAGCAATCCTCAAACGCACAACCTTCGCGCGAATAACGACAATTTGCCACAACATTGACACAACCAAAAAGGTAGAACGTACTCGTAAAGCGTGCATTAAATACAGAGTGGGCTTCTTGATTGGCCGAATAGCAGACAATTTGCTGGAAGTTTCATGTACCAAGTTCCCTCCTTAGCGGTCGTCCCTGCCCCGGGCCCGGACTTGCTCCAGGAAATCGCCATTGTCGAACAACAGGCTGTTCGGCGCCTCGCCCCGGGCCTCGGCGATCTGCCTGGAAACCGCACCAAGACCCATGCTGACGTTTGGCCGGTTCGCACAG
>JBJTSJ010000251.1:0-5468 GCA_046076605.1 Tabrizicola sp. | reverse complement strand
CTGCCGCAATACAGCCTGACCAAGATCCTGCTGATCTGGCTGGCCGTGACCCTGCCGATGCCGATCCTGGCCTTTTGTGTCGCCCCGCAGCTCGCAGTGGTGACAGGTCTTCACCTCGGGATCGCGATCTGGGCGCTCATGATCCTCGGCATGGCCTGGCAGTTCGTGCTGTCGGTCCTGCTTTTGCGGGCCGAGGCGGGGGCGGCGCGTCAGACCGGCTGGGCCAGCCGCATCTGGCTGCAAGCCCCGCGCGACCCCGTCACCGGCGCCCCCCGGTTGCGCCTGTTGTGGTGGGTCGTGCCTGTCATCGCTGGCAGCGCCCTGATCGAGCTGACCGGCCTAGCCGATCTTCTGGCCGCCCCGCTTTTGTGGATCGCCCCGGCGCTGGCACTGGTTCCTGCGCCGGACCTGGCCGAGCTTGCGCAACCGCAATTCGTCGGCGCCTGGTGGCTGATCCCGATGGCGCTTGTGTCCGCCCTCTTCAATTATGCCTTGGGCGAAGAGCTTTTGTTCCGCGGCGTGCTGTTGCCCCGGATGCAGGGCGCATTCGGGCGCTGGGACTGGGTGGCCAATGCCGCATTGTTCGGCGCCTACCACCTGATCCGGCCGCTGACGATTCCCGCCATCGTGCTGTCAACAATGCTGTGGACCCTGCCCGCCCGCCGCTATCGCAGCGCCTGGTTTGCCCTGATCCCGCACGGGATCGAGGGGGTGTTCACCGTCGTTCTGGTGGTTGGGCTGGTCAGCGGCGCGCTGATCTAGGCGCGCTCACTGTATTCCATCAACTCGGTGTGGACGACAATATGACCCGCTCCCCCTTTCAGACCATTGCCGATGAATTGACCACCTGGCCCGGCATCACCACCGGTCGGGGGCGATTTGGCGCCACGACGTTTTCCTATGGCACGCGTGAGGTGGGCCATTTGCACGGCTCAAGCCATGCCGACCTGCCGTTCCCGACCAAGCTGCGGACCGAGCTGGTGGCCGCGGGCCGGGCCGAGCCACACCATTTCCTGCCGCAAAGCGGTTGGGTCACGGTGCGACTTGCGGGCGAGGGCGTCGAACGGGCGCTGGACCTGTTCCGTCTGAACTACGACCTGATCGTGCACAAGAAGCAGCCGCCCGAGCCGATGCCGGAAGGATAGTCTTCGACCCTTCGGCATGCTAGGTCGGGGGCATGAAACCTTTGCCCTCCAAGGATGAAATCCGTCAGTGGATTTCCGAGAACCCCGGCCTTTCGGCCAAGCGCGACATTGCCAAGGCCTTCGGCATCAAGGGCGATGCGCGGATCGAGTTGAAGGCGCTGCTGCGCGAGCTGGAAGGCGAAGGGGTGGTCGAAAAGTCCGGCCGCCGGTTCCGTGAGCCCGGAGTGCTGCCGCCAGTGGCCGTGCTGCAGGTGCTGGCGCCGGATGCTGCGGGGGACCTCTATGCGAAGCCGCTGGAGGAGGGGGTGGATGAGACCCCTCGCATCCTGATCATCCCGAAGAAGGGCGATCCGGCCTTGGGTGCGGGGGATCGGATCCTGGCGCGGCTTTCGAAGGTCGATCTTGACGACTACGCCTATGAGGCTCGGCTGATCCGGCGGCTGGGGTCGAACCCGCGGAAGGTGCTGGGGGTGTTCCGGCAGGGCCGCGAGGGCGGGCGGATCGTGCCGATCGAGAAGGGCGACGACAAGGAATGGCGCGTCTCGCCCGACATGACGATGGGCGCGAAGGATGGCGAGCTGGTGGAGGCCGAGGCTGTGGGTGCGCGCCGCCTGGGTTTGCCCGCAGCGCAGGTCGTGGCCCGTCTGGGCGATCCGGCGGTGCCGCGGGCAGCGTCGCTGATCGCGATCCACCAGCATGGGATTCCGGATGTGTTTCCGGACGCGGTGATGCTTGAGGCCGACCGGGCGGAGCCAGTGGGGATGAAGGGGCGCGAAGATTTGCGCGACATGGCCCTTCTGACCATCGACCCGGTGGATGCGCGGGACCGGGATGATGCGGTTTACGCCGAGCCGGATACCGACCTCGGCAATCCGGGTGGCTTCGTCATCTGGGTCGCCATCGCCGATGTGGCGCATTACGTGACGCCTGGGTCGGCGCTGGACCGCGAGGCGCGGAAACGGGGGAACTCCACCTACTTCCCCGACCGCGTGGTGCCGATGCTGCCCGACATCCTGTCGGGGGACCTCTGTTCGTTGCACGAAGCTGTCGACCGGGCCTGTCTGGCCGTCCGGATGGTGATCGACGCGCAGGGTCACAAGCGGGGGCATCGCTTTGTGCGCGGGATGATGCGGTCTAAGGGGTCGCTTCACTACGCCCAGGTGCAGGCGGCGGTGGATGGGTCTCCCGATGAGAAGACCGCGCCGCTGGTCGAGCCGGTGCTGAAGCCCCTCTACGCCGCCTATGCCGCACTGAAGCAGGCGCGGGAGGTGCGGCAGCCGCTGGACCTGGAGCTGCCGGAGCGGAAGATCGAGCTTGGGGAGGACGGTCGGGTCACCAGTGTCGCGTTCAAGGAGCGGCTGGAGGCGCACAAGCTGATCGAGGAGATGATGATCCTCGCCAATGTCGCGGCGGCAGAGGAGTTGATCCGGCTGAAACGGCCCCTGTTGTTCCGGGTGCATGAGGAGCCGTCGCCCCTGAAGCTGGAGGGCTTGCGCGAGGTGGCCGAGGGCGCGGGGATGACGCTGGCCAAGGGGCAGGTCTTGCAGACCAAGCACCTGAACCGTCTTCTGTCCCAGGCGCAGGGGACGGAGTTCGACGAGCTGATCAACCTGTCGACCTTAAGGTCGATGACGCAGGCCTATTACCACCCAGAGAATTTCGGGCATTTCGGGTTGGCGCTGCGGAACTATGCACATTTCACCAGCCCCATCCGGCGGTATTCGGACCTGATCGTCCACCGCGCGCTGATCTCGGGCCACGGTTGGGGGAAGGACGGGCTGTCCCAGTGGGACGAGGAGAACCTGGAGGAGACCGGGAAGCTCATCTCCGAGGCCGAGCGGCGGAGCATGGCGGCGGAGCGGGATACCAATGATCGGTATCTGGCGGCCTATCTGGCGGACCGGGTGGGGGCGGAGTTTGCCGGGCGGGTGTCCGGCGTGCAGCGGTTCGGGGTCTTTGTCCGGCTGGACGAGACGGGGGCCGACGGGCTGATCCCGGTGCGGGCCTTGGGACGGGAGTACTTCAACTACGACGAGGGCAGCCAGACGTTGATGGGGTCGGAGACCGGCTTGGTCATCGGGATCGGGCAACGGGTCATGGTGCGGTTGGCCGAGGCGGTGCCGGTGACGGGCGGGCTGATCCTGGACCTCTTGTCGGTCGAGGGCGCGGTGGTGCGGCCACCTCGGCGGAGGGGCGGGAAGTACAGCCCCCGGAAGCCCGCGCAGGCGGCGGCGAAGCGGCGGCTGGTGCGCAAGCGTCGATGAGGGGCGGGGCAAATCTTTTCGAAAAGATTTGCAAAATCCTTCGAAGGATTTTGGTGGCGCTTTGCGTCGGTGTCGTGCCCGGTGTGGCAGCGGCGCAGACGATCCTGCCCGATCCGGTGGCGGGGGTGGAGGATGTGATGGGGTCTCAGGCTGGGCTGGATGCCTGGGTGCAGGGTTTCCGGGCGCGGGCACTAGAGGCCGGGGTTTCGGCGGCGACCTTCGACGCGGCGATGCGGGGGGTGGAGTTCAACCCGAAGGTCGTGGAGCGCGACCGGAACCAGAACGAGTTCACCAAGACGATCTGGGATTACCTGGATACGGCTGTCTCCGAGGACCGGGTGGCGCTGGGGCTGAAGGCCATTGATCGGAACCGAGACCTGCTGGACCGGATCGAGGCGGAGTATGGTGTCGAGAAGGAAGTGGTGGCTGCGGTCTGGGGGCTTGAGAGCGCCTACGGCACCTATCGGGGCGACCTCCCGGTGCTGGGGTCGCTGGCGACGCTGGCCTACGAGGGGCGGCGGGGGGCGTTCTTTGAGGCGGAGCTGATCGCGGCGCTGAAGATCGTGCAGGGCGGGCATGTGGGCCGGTTTGCGGGCTCCTGGGCAGGGGCTTCTGGTCATACGCAGTTCATGCCGTCCTCGTGGGAGAAGTTCGCGGTCGATTTCGACGAGGACGGGAAGCGGAACCTCTGGGGGGAGGACCCGGGGGACGCGCTGGCGTCGACTGCGAATTACCTGCGGCATTGGGGCTGGACGAAGGGGCAGCCCTGGGGGGTGGAAGTGCGCCTGCCGCAGGGGTTCGACTATGACCAGACGACGGAGCGTGTGGTGAAGCCGGTCAGCGACTGGCAGGCGATGGGCGTGCGAACGGTGTTCGGCGAGGACCTGCCGGACCACGGGCCGGGGTCGATCCTGCTGCCGGGCGGGCACCGGGGGGCGGCCTTCCTCATCTGGCCGAACTTCCAGGTGATCGAGAAATACAACACGGCGGATGCCTATGTGGTGGCGATCGGCTCGCTGTCCGACCGGCTGGGCGGGGGGCCTGCGATCCAGTCGGGCTGGCCGAAGGAGCTCAGGGCGCTGACGCTGGAAGAGCGCAAGGAATTGCAGGACCTGTTGACCAAGGCCGGGTTCGATGCAGGGGGGGTCGATGGGCGGATGGGTCCAAAGACGGTTGCGGCGGTGAAGGCCTTCCAGAAGGCGCAGGGGATGGTGCCGGACGGGTATCCGAGCCTGGAGGTACTGGAGGCCCTGCGGTAGCGGATGGAGATCTGGCGCACAGGGATCGGGCTTCTGGTCGCGGTTCTGGCCGGTCCGGTGGCGGCGCATCCGCATGTGTTCATCGACACCACGGTGACGGCGGTCCTGGATGCCGAGGGCAGGGTCACCGCCATCCGGCTGCGCTGGGACTATGACACGCTGGTCTCGATGGTGGTGATCGCGGACAAGGGTGCGGATGCCGACGGGGACGGGGTGATCTCGGCTGCCGAGACGGGCGCGCTGGACGGGTTCGACATGACCTGGGCCGAGGGGTTCGACGGCGATACCATGGTCTTCCAGGGCGCGGCACCGGTGGCTTTGGTGCCGGGGCCGCAGGACTGGGCCACGGGTTGGGTTGCCGACGACGAGGGCGGGCATCTGTGGTCGGAACACACGCGGACGCTGGCGGCTCCGCTTGACCCGGGGGCGGGCCTGGTCCGGATCGTGGTCTATGATGTGACGGACTACACGGCCTATGCCCTGACCGATGCGGGGCTTGTGACCGAGACCGGCGCGGTGCCCGAGGACTGCCGCATCGCGCCGCCCGCCGAGGCGCCGGAGGAGGGCGGGCTGTTCACCACGGTCGGGCTGTTCCTGTTTGGTCGGGATGACGGGGCGGAGGCCTCGGTGGTCCCAGGCGCTGCGGTTGGGCGGGTCGTCGTGGACCTGAACTGCGGCTAATCAAAAGGAGCGCTGACGCGCGAAGACTCTTTGTCTCGTCGTCGGGGCTTGGCACCCCACCTCCTCGGGCCGGATGGGGGTTTCACCCCCAAACCCCGAGGATATTTGGGGAAGGGAAA
>JBJTSJ010000250.1:0-8203 GCA_046076605.1 Tabrizicola sp. | reverse complement strand
CTCGCGGTCCTCGATCCTCAGGTCTTTCGCGGCGTGAATGACGATGGCTTTCACAGCGGCACCGGGGTGACGAGGGGTTGACCGGCGAAATGGGCGGTCAGGTTGTCGCGCATCAGTTTGCCCATCGCCTTGCGGGTGTCGACGGTGCCGGAGCCGTGGTGGGGCTGGAGGAGGACGTTCGGGGCCTTCAGGAAGCGGGGGTTGAGGTTCGGCTCGCCTTCGAAGACGTCGAGGGCGGCCCCGGCAATCGTTCCGGATTCCAGCGCGTCGAGGAGGGCGGTTTCGTCCACGTTCGCGGCGCGGCTGATGTTGATGACGGTGCCGTCGGGGCCCAGCGCCTGCAGGACCTTGGCGTTGACGATGTGGCGCGTCTCGGGCGTGGCGGCGAGGGCGACGAAGAGGTGGTCGCAGTTCCGCGCCAGTTCCACCGCGTCGGGGATGTAGGTCCAGCCCTCGGCCCCCGGTTTGGGGCTACGGGCGGAATAGGCGATCTTCATGCCGAACCCTTCGCAGCGACGGGCGATGGCGGCGCCGATGCGGCCAAGGCCGAGGATGCCCGCGCGGGTGCCGGAGACTTTTCTCGTCAGCGGGAACATGCCTTTGGCGGCCCAGTCGCCGGAGCGGACCCAGTCTTCGGCCTGCCCCGTGCGACGGACAAGGGCGAGGAGCATGGCCAGCGCGATGTCGGCCACGTCTTCGGTCAGGACGTCGGGGGTGTTGGAGACCTTGATCCCCCGCGCCCGGCAACTGGCAAGGTGGACGGCATCGTAGCCAACGCCGAAGACGGAGATCATTTCAAGGCTCGGGCAGGCGGCGATCATCGCCTCGCTGGCCCCCAGGTCGCCCCGCGTGGCGATGGCGCGGATGTCAGGGCCGATCTTGGCGAGGAGGGCGTCCTTGTCGGCGGCCTCCCACCAGCGGTGGATGGTGTAGGCGGCGTCGAGGGGGGTCTGATCCCATTCGGGATAGGGGCCGACTTGCAGGACATGGGGTTTGGTCATTGTTGTCCCTCGGCGCTTGACAGGGTGTGTTATCGATAACATAAACGAGTCGAAACACGCTTGTCGAGAGCGAAGTGAAGGGATCACGGGCATGGGACATCGGCTGTTTGACCTGACCGGAAAGCGGGCGCTGATTACCGGGTCGTCGCAGGGGATCGGCTTCGCGCTGGCGCAGGGGCTGGCCGAGGCTGGGGCTTCGGTCGTCTTGAACGGGCGGGATGCGGGAAAGCTGGCGGCGGCGGCTGGGCGGATACCGGGGGCGGAGACGCTGGCGTTTGATGCGACGGACCAGGAGGGCGTTCGGGCGGCGGTGGATGCGTTCGAGGCGCAGGGCAAGCCCATCGACATCCTGGTGAACAATGCCGGGATGCAGCACCGCGCGCCGCTGGAGGACTTTCCAGCCGAGGCGTTCTAGCGGCTGTTGCAGACCAATATCGCGTCGGTTTTCCATGTCGGTCAAGCGGTTGCCCGCCACATGATTGCGCGGGGGCGGGGGAAGATCATCAACATCGCCTCGGTCCAGACGGCGCTGGCCCGGCCCTCCATCGCGCCCTACACGGCGACGAAGGGGGCGGTGGGGAACCTGACCAAGGGAATGGCGACGGACTGGGCGAAGCATGGGCTGCAGTGCAATGCGATTGCTCCGGGTTATTTCGACACGCCGCTGAATGCGGCGCTGGTGGCGGACCCGGCGTTCAGCGCCTGGCTGGAGAAGCGGACGCCTGCAGGACGCTGGGGCAAGGTCGAGGAGTTGCAGGGGGCCTGCGTGTTCCTTGCCTCGGACGCGTCGAGTTTCGTGAACGGGCATATCCTTTATGTCGACGGCGGGATCACGGCCTCGCTATGACCCTGCGTGTCGTCATGATGGGGGTGGCAGGCTGCGGCAAGTCGTCGGTGGGCGAAGCCCTGTCTGCGCGGCTGGGGGTGCCGTATCGGGACGGGGACGACCTGCATACGCCGGAAGCGGTGGAGAAGATGCGGGCGGGGATACCGCTGACGGATGACGACCGCTGGCCCTGGCTGGACCGGGTGGCGCTGGAGCTGGACGAGGCGGCCCCGGTGATTGTGGGCTGTTCCGCCCTGCGGCGCATCTACCGCGACCGGATTCGCGCCGGAGCGGGCGGGCCGGTGCAGTTCGTGCATCTGGCGGGAAGCCGTGACCTGATCGCGTCGCGGATGGCATCGCGCACGGGGCACTACATGCCGCTGTCACTGCTGGACAGCCAATTCACCATCCTGGAGCCGCCGGGAACGGACGAGGCCCTGACGGTGGACATCAATCAGCCGCTGGAGGTCCTTGTCGACCGAATCGCCACCGCCCTTGCCGGAGAGCCGCAATGACCCAGACCATCACCCTGATCGGAGCCGGAGCGATGGGTGGGGCCATTGGTGCCCGGCTGTTGAAGACGGGCACGGCGCTGCGGGTGTTCGACCTGGATCTGGTGAAGGTGGCGGCGCTGGTGGACCTTGGGGCGGTAGCGGCGCCCTCGGCGGCTGAGGCGGCGCGGCAGGCGACGGCGGTGATCCTTTCGCTGAACGCTGCGCGGATCGTGCGGGCGGCGGTGTTCGGGGCGGGCGGTGTCGCGGAGGGGGCGGCCAAGGGGACGCTGGTGATCGACATGTCCTCGATTGACCCGGAGGCGACGAAGGCGCTGGCGGCGGAGGCGGCGGCGAAGGGCCTGCGCTGGGTGGACAGTCCTCTGTCCGGGGGCATCCCGAAGGCCGCGACCGGGGAGTTGACGCTGATGCAGGGCGGTTCGCCGGAGGATGTGGCGGAGGCCCAGGGGGTCCTGCGCGGCGTGGCGGCGAACCAGACGCGGATGGGGGGCCCGGGGGCGGGGCAGACGACGAAGCTGATCAACCAGGTGCTGTGTGGCCTCGGGTTCCTTGCCGTGGCCGAGGCGACGGCGCTGGCCGAGGCGGCGGGGGTGGATGCGGCGATGATCCCGAAGGCCTTAGCGGGGGGGCGGGCGGATAGTGCGATCCTGCAGGAATACATGCCCCGAATGGCCGCGCGGGATTACCGGCGGACGGGGCGGATCGACAATATGGTCAAGGACCTGAACGGGGCCGCCGATGTGGCGCGGGCGACGGGGACAGCGATGCCGTTGACCGCGCTGTGTGCCGAGGTGCACCGGATGCTGACCGCCGCAGGATTGGGCGGAGAGGATCAGGCGGCGCTGATGGAATTCTTCAAGGGGCCGCGGAGGGACCTGGCATGATTACTCGGTATGCTTTGTTCGAGGGGACGTTGAAGAAGGGCCATGAGGAGGCCTTTCGCCGCGATGTGCTGGCGGAGATCCTGCCGGTCTGGCGGCGGTTTCCGGGGGCGCTGGCGATCCATGTCACCTTTGCCGAAGAACGGGACGAGGGCGCGCCCGCATACCCGCTGATCCTGGCCATCGACTGGCCCGATCTGGCGACGGTGGAGGCGTTTCTGGACCACCCGATCCGCAAGGAGGGGCGCGCGGCGACCGAAGCGGTGTTGGCGCGGCACTTCACCGGGCGCATCCATCACCACGTCACCACGGCGCACAGCTTTGCGCCGGTGCTGGCGTCGGAAGGCGGGGGACGCTAGCAAGGGCCATGAGCCAACCGCGCAAGACCCCGACAATGGCCGATGTGGCCCGGATCGCCGGGGTCTCGCCCATGACGGTCAGCCGGGCGTTCAAGCGCGATAGCTCGGTCAGCGAGGCGACGCGGGATGCGATTCTGAAGGCGGCGGAGGAGCTGGGGTATGTCTTCGACTCGACGGCGTCTTCGTTAAGGTCGCAGAAGACGGATTTCGTCGCGGTGACGATCCCGTCGATCAACAACGCCAACTTCGCCGAGACGTTGCGGGGCCTCTCCGAGGGGCTGAAGGCGCGGGGTTTGCAGATCCTGCTGGGCTACACGGACTATGACATCCACGAGGAGGAGCGGCTGATCGAGCAGCTTCTCCGCCGCCGCCCGGAGGCGATTGTGGTGACGGGGGGCAGGCATACCCCACGCGCGCGGCGGTTGCTGGAGAACGCAGGGCTGCCGGTGATCGAGACCTGGGACCTGCCGGCCGAGCCCATCGGGCATGTGGTGGGGTTTTCCAACGCCGATGCGGTGCGGGGGATGATCGACCATTTCGTGGCGCAGGGGGTGACGCGGATTGCCTTCATCGGGGGCGATGCGGACCGGGACACGCGAGGGACGAACCGGCGCGAGGGGTTTGTGGCGGCGATGCGGGCGCAGGGGCTGGATGCATCGCGGCTGATTGATGCGGGGGCGCCGCCGATTTCGATGCGGGAAGGCGCGGATGCGATGGGGCGGTTGCTGGAGACGTTGCCCGACACTCAGGCGGTGATCTGCGTGTCGGACCTGTCGGCCTTTGGCGCGCTGACCGAATGCCAGCGGCGGGGCGTCCGCGTGCCCGAGGATATCTGGATAGCTGGGTTCGGGGATTACGAGATCGCCGGGATCGCGGTCCCTGCGTTGACCACGATCAACCCCTTCCCGCGTGAGATCGGGGCAAGGGCCGCGGCCTTGATCCTGGACGTGCTGGATGGGAGGCAGGCAGGTCCGGCGACCGTGCGGATCGCGCCCGAGCTGCTGATCCGGCAGTCGAGCCGCTAGAGGATATTCAGCGCCTTGATGTCCTCGGCCGCGAAGTCGATCAGCGCGCGAACCTTGCGGGGCAGGACCCGGCCTTCGAGGTAGACGGCGTTCAGGGTACCGGTTTCCCCCGGCTGATCGGCCAGCACCCGAACCAGGCGCCCCGTCGCAAGGGCGTCATAGACGGCAAAGCGCGGGGCATAGGCGAGGCCCCGACCCTTGATCGCAAGCTCCACCGCCGCGCGGGCCGAGTTGACCTGAAAGCGGCCCCGCACGGCGACCTCGGTTCCGTCGGGACCAAGCGCCCAACTGCGCGGCGTGCGGCGGTTGGTGTCCAGGATGCAATCGTGCTGCAAAAGGTCCGCCGGGTCTTGCGGCGTGCCCATCCGGATCAAGTAGGCCGGGCTTGCCACCAGGATCGAGCGGAAGCTGCCAAGCTTGCGGGCCTTGAGCGACTGGGTGCTGATCTGGCCCATGCGGAAGGCGAGGTCGACTCCCTCGGCCGCCAGATCGACGTGCCTGTCGTTCAGCCGAAGGTCGAAGGTCAGCGCCGGGTTGCGCTGGCCGAAGCGGTCCAGCATCCCGGCCACCCAGATCTCGCCAAACGTGACGGGGGCCGCGACGCGGATCACCCCGGCGAACCCGCGTGAGCCTTCGGACACCTCGCTGACCAGGCTGTCGAGGTCGTCGAGAAGCGCCGGCGCGCGGGACAGAAGCTCTTCGCCCGCGGGGGTCAGCCCGACCTTGCGCGTCGTCCGCTGGAGGAGACGGACGCCCAGCCGGTCCTCAAGATCCGCCACGTATTTCGAGGTGAGCCGGTTCGCAACACCCAGCTGTTTCGCCCCGGTCGTGAAGGAGCCGGACTGCGCCGTGGCGACAAAGGCCTTGAGTTCGTCGATCAGGTCCATTTTGCGATTAGGAATGATTTGTGGATAGTCATTCGGCAACTTCGCCATTTCATGCAAGCCCGTCAAGCCTTACGTGACAGCCATCCGAAACTCGCCGCGACCTTGCGGCCCCGAAAGGACCCCTGCCATGACCCCGAATTCCGACTACGCCGCCCTGATCCTGCGCGTTTCAAGCGGCGCGCTGTTCATCGCCCATGCCCTTCTGAAGGTCTTCGTCTTCACCCTTCCCGGCACGGTGGGCTATTTCGAAAGCCTAGGCCTGCCTGGCTTCCTGGCCTACGTGACCATCCTGGTCGAACTTGGCGGCGGCATTGCGCTGGTCCTGGGCGTCGCCACCCGCGCGGTGTCGGTGGCGCTGATCGCCGTCCTCCTCGGCGCGACCTGGGCGCATGCGGGCAATGGCTGGGTCTTCTCCAGCGCAAACGGCGGCTGGGAATTCCCGCTGTTCTGGGCCATCGTGCAGGGCGCCATCGCGCTGCTTGGCTCGGGCGCCTATGCGCTGAAGCCTTCGGCCCAATCGGCTGCCGTGACGGCGTGATCCTTTGGGCCGCCCTTCACGGGGCGGCCCCTTCCACGGGAGACAATCATGAGCGCGATCACTGACCTCAATGCCCTCCGCGACCGGCTGAAGCCTTCGGCCCGGATGCCCGTGGTCTTCCTGGGCCACGGCAGCCCGATGAACGCGCTGGAGGATACCGAATACAGCCGCGCCTGGACCGCGCTGGGGCAAAGCCTGCCCGAGCCGCAGGCGATCCTGGTCGTCTCGGCCCATTGGATGACGCGGGGAACGACGCTGGTCGACGTGTCGCACCTGCCGAAGACGATCCATGATTTCTACGGCTTCCCCGATGCGCTTTACGCGATGGACTATCCGGCCCCCGGCAAACCCGATCTGGCGCGGGAGGTGGTGAGCTTGCTCGCCAGCCATCATGCCGCCGAGGATGATACCTGGGGCCTTGACCATGGCGCCTGGACAGTGCTGCGGTTCCTGTACCCGCAGGCGAAGGTGCCGGTGTTCCAGGTCTCCATCGACATGGGGCGCAGGCTGGCGCATCAGCTGGAGGTCGGGCGGACCCTGTCGGCCCTGCGCGACCGGGGGGTGCTGATCCTGGGGTCGGGGAACGTGGTGCACAACCTCCGCGCCATGCGATTCGGCGGGCAGCCACACGACTTTGCGCTGGAGTTCGACCGGCTGTTCGCCGACCGGCTGGAGGCGCGGGACCTGAAGCCGCTTGCCGATGCGCAAGGTCTGGGGACGCTTCTGCGCATGGCGCATCCGACGGTCGACCACTACATGCCGGCGCTGACCATCGCGGGAGCCTCGGATGCGCGGGATGCGTTGACCTTCATGACCGACGCCATCGACCTTGGGTCAGTGTCGATGCGGTCCTTTGTCTTCCACGCGTAAGGAGGCCTCCATGCTGGTCGAAGGGAAATGGGTCGCCGACTGGCAGCCGGTGCAAAAGGCCGACGAGAAGGGGCGGTTCGTCCGCCAGACCTCGACCTTCCGGAACTGGGTGACGCCCGATGGCAGCGCGGGGCCGACGGGGGTGGGCGGGTTCAAGGCCGAGGCAGGGCGATACAGGCTGTATGTCGGGCTGATCTGCCCCTGGGCCAGCCGGACGCTGATGGCGCGCAGCCTGAAGGGGTTGGAGTTGCTGATCCCGGTTACCGTGGTCAACCCGACGCTGACATCGCAAGGCTGGCAGTTCGGTGGCTATCCGTGGGCGGATGAGGACCCCTTGTTCGGGGCGACCTACATGCACGAGATCTACACTCGGGCCGATCCGAAGATCAGCGGCCGGGCGACGGTGCCGGTGTTGTGGGACATGCAGCAGAACGCGCTGGTGTCGAACGAAAGCGCCGACATCCTGCGGATGCTCGACACGGCGTTCGAGGGGTTGGTGCCGTCCGGCCTGCGGCTGTACCCGGCTGAACTGGCCGAGGAGATCGACACGCTGAACGCGCGAATCTATGACGCCTTGAACAACGGGGTTTACAAGGCGGGGTTTGCGGTCACGCAAGAAGCCCATGACGAGGCGGCCGAAGGTGTCTTCGCGATGTTGGACGAATTGGAGGCACGGCTGACCGGGGATTACCTGTTTGGGCCGCGGTTGACCGAGACGGACATCCGGACCTTTGTCACGCTGATCCGGTTCGACGCGGCCTATCACGGGGCGTTCAAGCTGAACCGCCGCCGGATCGCCGACTACCCGCGCCTGTCGGCCTATATGGAGCGCATCCTGCGCCTGCCGGGGGTGGCGGGGACGGTGAACCTGGATCACATCACGCCGGGCTACTACTCGATCAAGGCGCTGAACCCGACGGGGATCCGGCCCCAGGGGCCAGAGCATGTGATCCGGCTGGCGCAGGACGCGGGCGCGGTGGTCTGATCAGGCCACAGCGGGGCGCGAACGCAGGAACAGGTACAGCGGCAATCCGCAGCTGACGCCGATGCAGAAGGTCGCGGGGATCGCCACCAGGCCAAGCCAGTCGCGGCGGCTGAAGGTTTCGGCCAGGACCCAGACCGTCAGCGCGATGGCGGCGATGGTCAGGTCCCACGTCAGGCCCGTGGTCGATGCGTTGACGTACCAGGCGTCGATCAGCCCGCCAAGGCCGGTACCGGTTTCATGCATGTAGGTCACGAACCAGTACATCGGATGCACCGCACCCCAGATGGCAAGCGCCAGGAAGGCCAGCCGCAGCGGGGTC
>JBJTSJ010000249.1:0-8480 GCA_046076605.1 Tabrizicola sp. | reverse complement strand
CCGACCAGCACGATGTAATCCTCGCGCAGGCCCTTTTCCTTCATCGTGTCGATCACGACCTTCATGTAGGGCATCGTCGTGGTCAAAAGTGCCGACATCCCCAGGATATCCGGCTGCTCCTTCTCCAGCGCGTCCAGGTACTTCTCGACCGCGTTGTTGATCCTCAGGTCCACGACCTCGAACCCCGCGCCTTCCATCATCATCGCGACAAGGTTCTTGCCGATGTCGTGGATGTCGCCCTTCACCGTGCCGATCACCATCTTGCCCATGCGGGGCGCACCGGTTTCGGCCAAGAGCGGCTTCAGGATCGCCATCCCCGCCTTCATCGCGTTTGCGGCCAAGAGAACCTCGGGGACGAACAGGATCCCGTCACGGAAGTCGGCACCGACAATCGTCATGCCCGCCACCAGCGCCTTGGTCAGCACGTCATAGGGCGCCCAGCCGCGCTCGATCAGGATGTTGACGCCCTCTTCGATCTCTTCCTTGAGACCGTCGTACAGGTCGTCATGCATCTGCAGCACAAGCTCGTCATCCGACAGTTCGGAAAGGATGATCTCGTCGTCGTCGGCCATGACAGGTGCTCCAGGCAGAAGGGTTTGGCATGGTGATGGTCGCAAAGCGACGCAGCCACTATTCGCCAAGCGACATACACCGGATGAAAGCCGACAGAAAGACGTCGCAAGGTGGAAAGTTGTGGCGAATGTTCCCGTTTGGTTCTAAACTTTCGCCATGACCCGGAACTCCAGCATCCTGCCCGGCCAACGGCTTCGCGCCCGGGGGGCTGACAGCAACCGCGCCGGCCGGTTCGAGGCGACGGACCGCGAGGCCTTCGATGACGGCTGGGACCTGCCCGAGGAAGAGCGGCTGGTCGCGACCGAGGTCCGCCTCGAACGCCCCCGCTCGGCCCTGACCTACAATCGCTCGCCCGACCTGCCCTTCGACCGCTCGATCAACCCTTACCGGGGGTGTGAGCATGGCTGCATCTACTGCTACGCGCGTCCCACCCATGCTTACCTCAACCTCTCGCCCGGCCTTGATTTCGAGACCCGGCTGATCGCCCGTCCCGGCATCGCCGCCGTGCTGAAGGCTGAGTTGCGCAAACCCGGCTACAATGTCGCCCCCATCGCCATCGGCACCAACACCGACCCCTATCAGCCGGTCGAACGCGATCACGGGATCATGCGCGAGGTCCTTGCCGTTCTCTCGGCCTTCCGTCACCCGGTCTGGATCACCACCCGCGGAACGATGATCGAACGCGACATCGACCTGATCGCGCCGATGGCGGCGCAGGGTCTGGCCTCGGCCTCGATCAGTGTCACCACCCTGGACGCGGACCTTGCCCGCAAGATGGAACCTCGCGCCCCGTCCCCGCGCCGTCGGTTGCAGATCATCGAACGGCTGGCCCAGGCCGGCATTCCGGTGCGCATCCAGATCTCGCCCTTGATCCCGGCGCTGACCGATCATGAGCTTGAGACGGTGATGCAGGCCGGGCGCGACGCCGGGGCTTCGGCGGCCAACAGCATCCCCCTGCGCCTGCCGCTGGAAGTGTCCGGCCTGTTCCGCGACTGGCTGGTGGCAACCGTCCCCGACCGTGCCGCCCGGGTGATGGGGCGGGTGCGCGAATTGCACGGCGGGCGCGACTATGACCCGGACTTCGGCACCCGCATGAGCGGCCAGGGCCTCTGGGCCGAACTGATCCACCGCCGCGCCGATGTGGCACGCAGGCGGCTGGGGCTTGGCGAAGGGCTGCCAAAGCTGCGGACCGACCTCTTCGCCCCGCCGCCACGGCCAGGCGACCAGTTGACCCTGTTCTGAGAGGGCACGCCCGGGCGCAAAACTTTTCGAAAAGTTTTGCCAAAATCCTTCGAAGGATTTTGCGCCCCAGCCCGACCGGTCAGCCCCGACGCCCCCGGCGTTCCCGCCGCCCCGCGCCCGCGTCATCCCCGGTCCCGTCCGAGGCCGAGGAGAACCCGCCAAGCTTTGACTGGATCAGTTCCAGCGACGGGCGGTTGCCTTTCGGGCGGCTTTCCAACGCCACGCGCATCGCGCGCAGATGTTCCGGCATCGTGCCACAGCAGCCGCCGATGATTCGCACGCCCGCATCCCGCGCCATCACCGCATATTCCGCCATCAACTCCGGCGTGCCGTCGTAATGGATATGGCCGTCATGGTACTTCGGGATCCCGGCATTGCCCTTGGCGATGATCGGCCGTTCGGTCCCGGTGGCCGCAAAGCCCAGAACCGTGCGCATCAGGTCGGACGCCCCCACCCCACAGTTCGCCCCAAAGGCGATGGGCGGGTTGATGATCCGTTCCACCATCTCGGCCATCGCCGCCGAGGTCATGCCCATCATCGTCCGTCCTGCGGTGTCAAAACTCATCGTGCCGCACCAGGGCATGTCGGCGCGCAGGGCCGCATCGGCCGCCGCGCGGTATTCCTCGGGCGCCGAGATCGTCTCGACCCAAAGGACATCCGCGCCGCCTTCCTTCAGCGCCTCGGCCTGTTCGTGGAACATCTCCACCGCCAGTTCATGGGTCAGCGTGCCCATCGGCTCGAAGATTTCGCCCGTCGGGCCCATCGACCCCGCGACCACCACCGTCCGGCCCGCCTTGTCGGCGATATCCCGGCCAAGCTCGGCCCCCACGCGGTTCAGCTCACGCACGCGGCCTTGCGCGTTGTGCAGCTTAAGCCGCGAGGCATTGCCGCCGAAGGTGTTGGTCAGGAACAGGTCCGCGCCCGAGGCGACGGCATCGCCGTAAAGCTTGCGGATGTTCTGCGGCTTCTCGACGTTCCAGAATTCCGGCGGCTCGCCAGAGGACAGGCCCATGTTGAACAGGTTGGTCCCGGTCGCCCCGTCGGCCATCAGCCAGTCGCGCGCATTCAGCATCCGGGTCAGCGCGTCGGTCATGGTCACCTTCCTTCAGGCCTGTTTGTCCTCCCTCCTCTGACATGGGTTGCGGCGAGAGGCAAACTCATATTCCTCATCTTGACGCGTGGTCCGGCTCATGTTGGTCAAGGGTCCCGGACGGCAGACCCGACGCCAGATCTCGGCCCCAACCAGGATCATCGCAAGCCATGACGGGGCCGCGATGTACAGTCGCTGCCAGCGCGGGGCAAACCCGGCCTTGAACTGGTCAAGGCCCCGCATCGACTCCTTGGCACAAAACCGCCCAAGCCGTGCGGCCGGCCCTGTCTCCCCTTCGCGCGCGCCGATCGGCACTGCGGCCAGCGACAGACGCTTTACCCCGGCCTCGCGGGCGGCCGCCAGGGCGGCGAGGATCAGGCACTGCGCCGTCCCTTCCGGGGCCGCCGGGTCGGGGCGCAGCAGGTCCAGTGTCCAGACCGCCTCACCCTCGACCTGGGCCGTATGAAAGCTGGCAAAGCCAGTCATTGCCGCGCTGTGCCGGGCCACGACAACCACCTGGCCCGACAGGTAGACCGGGTCAAAGCGGCCCATGGCAAAACCATGCTCCCGCCCCCGGGCCGCAGTCCAGGCGGCGTTGATCCGGGCAAGTCCGACCCAATCCGGTTGACGCTCCACCGCGGCCATGACGCCTGCCGCTTCGGCCCGCCGCAGCTTCCGGCGCAGCCCGGCGCGGGACGGGATCTCCAGCCGGAAGGACTGCGGCTCCAGCCAGGCCTCGCGGGCCACCGGAAGGACCCGCATCCGGGACCGCCGTGCCCGGACCGCAGAACGCCCCGCTAGCTTGTAAAGGACCGGCCAGCACCCCTCGGCCCGCGCGGCGCGGCGGAAGCGCGCCAGGTCTGCAACCGCCGTCAGCGCGACCAGCCCGTGCGCGGTCCGCCCCCCGACAAACCCATCAGGATGCAAGAACAGGTCACCCTGGGCGGCCAGCCCAGCCTCGGCGATCTGCGGCGGTGGGACAGGCTGGCGCGCGATCCGTCCATCGTCCTTGTGCTGGGCCTGCAAGGCCACCGCTGCCCCAGCCAAGGCCGGCAGGCCATAGGCAATCAGCCGCCAGACCACCACCGCCGCCAAAAGCCCTCCCTGCGGCTCCTGCGGCAAGAGCGTCAGGAGCACGATCTCGAACGCGCCCAGGCCTGCGGGCGAGCCCGAGACGAGCCCCGCCCCCAGCGCCAGAAGAAAGACCGGCAGAAAGACCGCCAGGCTCAGGTCGCCCGGGATCAGCAACCAAAGCGCCAATCCCGCAGCCAAACAATCAACCGTCGCCAGCGCCAGAAGCCTGCCAGTCGTGAAAAGGTTCGGCACCGCGGCCAACCCCGTCGCCATGGCAGCGCCCAGCCCAAGGATCGCCACCGCAAGACCAAAGGGTGCCAGCCCGGCAAAGGGAGCATCGGGCAGGACGATGAGGCAGACCGAGGCCAGGATCACCCAGGCCAGCAGGAACGACGCCGCCACCAGAACCGACAGCCGCATCGCGGCGATCAGCCCCAGTTCCGGCAGCATCCGCCAGCGCACCAGCGCCCCGCTGACCACCCCCAGACCCACGGTCTGCCCGATGGCAATCGCCGCAAACCCCGCGCGCGAGGCCCGTCCCGGCTCAACCCCGGTCAGAAGATGCCGGTGCCAGGCCTGATCATAGCCTGCCACCGCCCAGAAGCTGACCCCCGTCGCTATCACCGCCAGGGCCAGCGGACCCACTCCGATCCCGACCAGGGACGACAGGACCGATTGCGGATCGACCGTCTGCAACCGCTGGGCAAGCAACCCCAGGAACAGCCCGCCAAGGCCAACTGTCCCCAGCATGCGCCAATAGACCCTTGGGCCCAGCGCCCCCGCCCCATCCTGTTGCCGCACCCGTCGCCTCCGACCATCAGAAGGCTAGAGGGTGCACCGGCACTGCTGGCGGTCCGGTTAATGTTTCAAATGCGCGAAAAGAAAAGGCGCGGTCCCAAGGGACCGCGCCGACCCGACACCCTACGGTGATCCGATCAGACTTCGCCCAGAAGCTGCGCCTTGGCGACCGGCATCAGCTCCTTCATCTTGGCGCGCACCTCCTCGGCGCTGGCCTTGCCCGCCAGGTCGGCCACGACCTTGCGCACCACATCCTCGTCGCCCGCTTCCTCGAAATCGGCGCTGACGACCTCGATGGCATACTCCGCCGCCGCTTCATCCGACTTGCCCAGAAGCCCCGCCGCCCACAGCCCAAGCAGCTTGTTGCGCCGCGCCTCGGCCCGGAACTGCATTTCGCTGTCATGGGCGAACTTGGCCTCGAAGGCGTTTTCGCGATCGTCGAACGTGGTCATGGGCTCCCCCGACTGGACTGGCGTTTCCTTCCATATGCCCATCCCGCCCCGTCCCCGCAAGCCCCCTTGGCAGCTCAGGAACGGCTCGCGCCTTGCGGGTATGGCCCCCTTGGACTATAGCCCAGTGAAAGCGGCTTGAAGGATTGCCCTTCCGCCCACACCCCCGGATGATGTGAAGCATGGCACGGCGCAAGAAGGTCTACGAAGGCAAGGCCAAGATCCTGTACGAAGGCCCCGAGCCCGGGACCCTGGTCCAGTATTTCAAGGATGACAGCAGCTCTTCGGTGGCCGCCCCCTCGACGCTGGAAGGCAAGGGCGTCCTGAACAACCGCCTGTCGGAATTCTTCATGTCCGGCCTGAACCAGATCGGGGTGCCGACACATTTCATCCGCCGGCTGAACATGCGCGAACAGCTGGTCCGGATGGCCGAGATCGTGCCTCTGGAAATCGTGGTGCGCAACTTTGCCGCGGGGCCCCTGACCGAACGCCTGGGCATTCCCGAAGGCACCCAGCTGCCGCGCCCGATCGTCGAATACTACTTCAAGGACGGCAAGCTGAACCTGCCTCTCGTGGCAGAGGAGCATATCGTCGCCTTCGGCTGGGCCAACCAGCAGGACCTGGACGACATCATCGCGCTGTCCCTGCGGGTGAACGACTTCCTGTCCGGCGTGATGATGGGCGTCGGCATCCGGCTTGCCGATTTCCGGATCGAGGTCGGGCGGATCTGGGAGGGCGACTTCATGCGCCTGATCGTGGCCGACGAGATCAGCGCCGACAGCTGCCGCCTCTGGGACCTCCGCCAGCCCGAACGCCCCGACGGCACGATCCCCGACCCCCAGCCGCTCGGCGGCGTCTACACCGAGCTTGCCCGCCGTCTGGGCGTCCTGCCGTCGAACGTCACCCATCCGATGAAGCCGACGCTGATCAACTGACACCCGGCATGCCGGGGGCCCAGAATTCTTCGCCGAAGAATTTTGGGCTGCCTTGCCCCCCGCCCGCCCCTTCGCTAATGACCGGGCAACCTGCAACCCGGAGGCCCAAGATGAAAGCCCGCGTCACCGTCATGCTGAAATCCGGCGTCCTTGATCCGCAGGGCGAGGCGGTGCGGCATGCGCTTGGCTCGCTGGGCTTTGCGGGTGTGACCGGCGTCCGGCAGGGCAAGGTGATCGAGCTCGACCTGGCCGAGACCGATGCCGCAAAGGCCGAAACCGCCGTCAAGGCGATGTGCGACAAGCTTCTGGCCAACACCGTGATTGAAAGCTACCGGGTGGAGCTTCTCTGACCGGTCGGTGGGCGCACGCCCACCCTACACGGGTCGAAAGCGGCAACTTACCTTCAACCCCCGCCCCTCGGCCAGCTGCTCGAACCCGCAGGTAGCGCCGAACAGACCCGCAATCTCGGCCACGATGGCCAGCCCAAGACCCGACCCTTCCGCCTGCGGCCCCATCCGCTGCGGCAAGGCCCCCGCCTGCAGCGCCGCCAGCCTGTCGGCAGGCAGGCCCGGACCATTGTCCTCGACCTCCAGCACGACGCCTTCCGCCTCGGTCCGCACCCGGACCGTCACCACCGCACCACGCCCGGCATAGGCCAGCGCGTTGTCCAAGAGATTGCGCAGAAGCTCCCCCACCAGCACTGGCTCGGCCTGCGCTTTGGCCGTATCCGGCCCTTCGTAGCCAAGGTCGATCTCGGCAGCGTCGGCGCGGGCCAGACCTTCGGTGGCAAGCTCCCGTGCCAGGGCCGCCAGGTCGACCGGCCCCAGCGCCAGCCCCGTCGCCGCCGCATCGACCCGCGCCAGCGCCAGAAGCTGCGCCAGCACCCGTTCCGCCCGCACCAAGGCCTGGTCCGCCTTGTCCAGCGCCGCCTCGCCCTGCGCCGCATCGCCTGCCCGCCGCGCCAGCGCCAGCTGGGTTCGCAGGGTGGCAAGCGGAGTGCGCAACTGGTGGCTCGCATTCCCGGTGAAATGCCGCAGTGCCGCCACCGCATCCTCCAGCCGCCCCATGAAGCTGTTCACCGCCCCCGCCAGCGGCGCGGCCTCCAGAGGCACGACCTGACGGATCGGGCGCAGGTCGTCCGGCGTCCGTTCCGCAATCGCCGCCCCCAGCCGGTCCAGAGGTCGGAAGGCCAGGGTCACTGCCACCCAAACGAGGGCAATGGTGCACAGCATCAACGCGAGGATCCGCAGCGCCGAGCGGATCAGGATCGTCCGCGCCAGTTCCGACCGCGCCCGCGTCGATTCGGCCACCGTCACGGTGAACGGCAACGACTCCGCCCCTGTCGACACTCGCCGCAAAAGCGTCGCCGACCGGATCGGCACCTCGCCGTATCGCCCGTCGGCAAAACCGATCCCCTCCTCGCCGACCGGGATCAGCTCCAGGTCCGGGTACCCGGTCAGGAACCGCCCCTCCGGCGCGTCCACCCGGTAGAACACCTGATCTTCGGCGGCCGAGGCGAGCATCTCCAGCGCCGCAAAGGGGATGTCGACTTCCAGCCCACCCCCTTCGTCCACTGTGACCCGCTCGGCAATGGCCAGCGCCGAGCCCTCCAGCACCCGGTCCGACAGCCCCCGCGCGGTCGCCACCGCTTCGCGCCAGGTGTCGGCCAGCGCCACCACGCCCAACGCGGCCGTAGCCAGCGTCAGCCACAGGATCAGCCGCCGCCGCAGGGAATAGCCCTTCACGTCAGGTCACTCATGGGCTCTCCATCGGCTTTTCCAAGAGGTACCCCAACCCCCGCACCGTCCGCAGCACCAGCCCATAGGGCGCGATCCGCCGCCGCAGGCGCGAAGCGTATTGCTCAATCGCATTGTCGGACAAAAGATCGTCCAGCGAAGTCAGCGACTGCACGATCGCCTCCTTCGCCACCACCTTCCCCGCCCGCTGGAAGAACAGCTCCAACAGGGCCCGCTCGCGTGGCGGCAGGTCCAGAACCGCCCCCTCGGCGCTGAACTGCCGGGTCGTCAAGTCCAGCTCCAGCGCCCCCAGCCGCACCACCGACGACTTCAACCCCGCCTGCCGCCGCAGCAAGGACCGCACCCGCGCCTCGAACTCGCGCACGTCAAACGGCTTCGCCAGATAATCGTCCGCCCCCAGGTCCAGCCCCCTCACCCGCTCTTCCGGCGCCCCCCGCGCGGTCAGGATCATCACCGCGGGCGACGGCTGCCGCGCCCGGATCCGTTTCAACAGGCTCAGCCCGTCCAGCCCCGGCAGGTTCAGGTCCAGGATCACCAGCTCGAACTGCTCGGCCATCAGCAG
>JBJTSJ010000248.1:0-4787 GCA_046076605.1 Tabrizicola sp. | reverse complement strand
TCGAGGAGGCTGCAGCCGGAGCCGTCGCGCTGGAGACGTTCCTGCCCGCCGCCATGCGGCTCTACCACGCCGGGCACCTGGACCTGCCCGCCCTTTTCCGTGCGATGGCGTTGAACCCCGCGAACCGGCTGGGCCTGCCGCAGGGCCGCCTGACCTCTTGCGCCCCCGCCGACCTGATCCTGTTCGACCCCGACGCACCCTTCCTGATGGACCGCTTCAAGCTCCTCTCCAAATCCAAGAACACCCCGTTTGACGGCGCGCGAATGGAGGGTAAGGTGCTGGCGACCTGGGTCGGCGGGACGCAGGTTTTCGCGGCGGAAGAGTGAGACATGCCTGAATTCGTGACTTCGCAGGGGACGCTCCTGCTGACTGCCGTGCTGGGCTATCTGCTGGGTTCGATCCCCTTCGGAGTGGTCGTGACCCGCGCCATGGGGCTGGGCGACCTGCGGCAGATCGGGTCGGGGAACATCGGGGCCACGAACGTCCTGCGGACCGGGAACAAGGGGGCGGCGCTGGCGACGCTTTTCCTCGACGGGGGCAAGGGGGCGGTGGCGGTTCTGTTGGCCCGTTGGCTGGTCGGAGAGGACGCGGCGCAGGTCGCGGGGCTGGCGGCGTTCTTGGGGCACCTGTTTCCGGTCTGGCTGCGCTTCAAGGGCGGCAAGGGGGTGGCGACCTTCATCGGCGTCCTTATGGCGCTGAACTGGCTGGTGGGGCTGGCGGTCTGCGTGACATGGCTTGTTGGGGCGGTCGTCACCCGAACCTCGTCGATCGCAGCGCTGGTCGCGGCGGCGGGCTCCGGGATGTTCGTGCTGGGCTTGACCGACGGCAGTCTGCTTTTGCTGACCCTGGTCCTAACGGTGCTGGTCTATGTCCGGCACTGGGGGAACCTGAAGCGGATCAAGGCGGGGACGGAACCCAAGATCGGGGCGAAGAAGGCCTGATTGTCCACGGTGGACAATTCTGGATTTCATTTTCGAATCAAGAAGATGCCCGTGGACGGTAACCGTCTGGCAACCAAGAATCCGCGCTTTTAGCCGGCCTTCGCCGCCCGTTCCACCAGCCGCAGCACGACGCGGGTCGACAGGGCCATGTCCTGCACTGAGATCCACTCACGCGGACCGTGCAGTTCCTGCATGCCGGTAAAGACGTTCGGACAGGGCACGCCCATCTCCGTCAGCCGTGAGCCGTCGGTGCCGCCCCGGATCGGGACCGACTTCGGCTCGATCCCCAGGTCGCGGCAGGCGCCCTGCGCGAGCGCAACGGGCGACATGTCCTTTTCCAGCCAGTAGCGCATGTTGCGGTACTGGGGGCGGATCTCGCAGGTGATCTTGGCTCGGGGTTCGGTGGCCGCCACGGCCTCGCAGACCTGCCGCAAAAGCGCGCCTTTCGCTTCCAGCCCGTCCAGTTCGAAGTCGCGCAGGATGAAGCGCAGCTCGCACTCTGCCGCTGACCCAAGCATTTCGTAGATCATCAGGAAGCCCTCGCGGTCGGAGGTCGTCTCGGGCGTCATGCGGGCCTGCGGCAGGGTGGCGATGATCTTCGCGCCAAGGTGGAGCGCGTTCACCAGCTTGTCCTTGGCGGTGCCGGGGTGAACCGAGACGCCCTCGATCTTCACCACGGCCCCGTCGGCCGAGAAGCTTTCATACTCGATCTCGCCCGCCGCCCCGCCGTCGAGCGTGTAGGCGAAGTCGGCTTTCAGGTCCTTGGCCAACCGCGGATCGACGCCACGTCCGATCTCTTCGTCCGGGGTAAAGGCGATGCGGATTGGCCCGTGAGGGATGTCGGGGTTGGCGATCAGGTGCCGCGAGGCAGTCATGATGACGGCGACGCCGGATTTGTCGTCGGCGCCGAGAAGCGTGGTACCCGAGGCGGTGACGATGTCATGGCCGAGGCGCGTCCCGAGGTAGGGTGAGACCTCGGGCGACAATTCCAGGTCCGGGGCGTCGGGGAAGCGGACGGGCCCGCCGTTGTAGCCCCGGATCACACGGGGCTTCACTCCGGTTGCGTTGAAGGCGGGGGCGGTATCGACATGGGCGAGAAAGCCGATGGTCGGGCCTTCGGCGGTGGCCGGGACGGTCGCAAGGACGGTGCCGTAGTCGGTGAGCGTCACATCCTGCGCGCCGATGGATTTCAGCTCTTCGACCAGCAGGTTCAGCATCCCGAACTGGACCTGCGTGCTGGGCTGGGACTTGCTGTCCTCATCGCTCTGGCTGCCGATGGCGCAATAGCGGATCAGACGGTCTTCCAGCTCGGCGTCGAAGTCGGTGCGCATCGAGGGTCCTTACAGGGAAGCGGCCTGGTAAAGCGGCGTGA
Source organism: Tabrizicola sp. (assembly GCA_046076605.1). Classification (GTDB taxonomy): domain Bacteria; phylum Pseudomonadota; class Alphaproteobacteria; order Rhodobacterales; family Rhodobacteraceae; genus Tabrizicola. The sequence continues at coordinate 2,474 of JBJTSJ010000248.1, read as the reverse complement.
GGTCGTGGCCCCAGTCGCCATTGTAAAGGTCGAGCCATTTGTCGGCCTGCACGCGGCCGGTCTTGAGGCTTTCGACCAGGGGGAGAAGCTGCACCTCTTCGCCAAGGCCCCTTGCGACGAGCCCCGCATGGGACAGGCCCACGGCAGCGCGGGCGAGGTCGAGGAGCTTGACGCCCCCCGCCTCACCCTGCAGGGCCGAGACGGAGGCGGCGACGCGCAGGCCCTGGCGGGTTTCTGCATCAAGGCCCTTCACCAGGTCCCAGGCGGCGTCGAGGGCGGTCTGGTCGTACATGAGGCCAACCCAGAAGGCCGGAAGCGCCGCGATATGGGCCTGGTCACCGCAGTCCGCGCCGCGCATCTCGATGAACTTCTTCGCCCGCGCCTCGGGAAAGACGGTGGTCATGTGGTCGGCCCAGTCGGACAGGGTGGGCTTTTCGCCGGGCAGCGCGGGAAGTTGGCCCTTGAGGAAATCGCGGAACGATTGGCCCAGCGCGTTGATGTATTTCCCGTCGCGGTAGACGAAGTACATCGGCACGTCGAGGACCCAGTCCACGTATCTTTGGAAGCCCATCCCGTCCTCGAAGGCGAAGGGGAGCATCCCCGTCCGGCTGTCGTCAAGGCCGCGCCAGATGCGGCTGCGCCAGCTGCGGTGGTGGTTGGGCTTGCCTTCGAAGAAGGGGCTGCTGGCGAAGAGGGCCGTCGCGACGGGTTGCAGGGCAAGGGCCACGCGCATCTTCTTCACGAAGTCGGCTTCCGAGGCATAGTCGAGGTTCACCTGCACGGTGCAGGTCCGGTACATCATCTGCGTGCCGTGGGTGCCGACGCGGCCCATGTAGTCGGTCATCAGGCGGTAGCGGCCCTTGGGCATCACCGGCATCTGGGCGTGGGTCCATTCGGGTGCCGCGCCGATCCCCATGAAGCGGACGCCCATCGGGTCGGCGATGCTGCGAACCTCGTCGAGGTGGGTCTGCAGTTCCGCGCCGACGTCCAGCGAGGAGACAAGGGGCGCACCCGACAGTTCGAACTGGCCGCCGGGTTCGAGGCTGATGTTGGCCCCGTTCCGCGTCAGGCCGATGGTGTTCTCGCCCTCCTTCACCGGGGTCCAGCCGAAGCGGTCCTGCAAGGCGGCGAAGATCGCCGAGATGGAGCGGGGGCCGGCGTAGGGGAGCGGCGCGCGGGTGTCGGTCAGCCAGCCGAACTTTTCGTGCTCGGCCCCGATGCGCCAGTCGGCCTTCGGTTTGTTGCCGGCCTCCATGTAGGCGGCAAGCTGGTCGAAGCTTTCGATGAGGCCGCCGCCGGACTGAGGGATGGACATTGGGGACAGGCTCCGGGACTGGCAGGCTTCGGCTGGGCTCCGCTGGGGCGCGGATGGCAAGACGTGTCGCGGGGCGGGGGCCAAGTCAAGGGGGGTCGCGGGGGGTGGACGGGCCTGTCCACGGTGGACGGAAATCTGGAAGCTGTGAAATCAATGGCTTGCGCGCGGACGTTCAAGACTTGTTAGGATTTGCACAAAGGAATTGTCAGGTGCGCTGGGGGACGGGTCAAAATTTTCCTGCGAAAAATTTTATGCCCGCACGACGCCTGCGCCTTTACGGGCCCAGATCAGGCGGTCGACTTCGTTCAGCGCGATGACGCGGGTGTCGGAGGGCGGGGAGTCGGTGCCCAGAGCCGCGACAAGCGCCGCCATGTCGATGCCGGGCAGCGTGGCGAAGGCGTCGAACAGCGCCTCGGCCCCGTCGGATTCCACGGGAATGTGCAGAAGCAGGCCGTCGGCCTGCTTCAGCTTCCAGATGCGGCGGCCGCGGAGGGTGAGGAGGCGGATCTCGGCGAGGTCGGGGAGGCCCACGAAGCCGCCGACGCGGGGGCCGTAGTAGGCGATCTGCGCCTCGGTCACGCGGACGATGCCGGGGGCCTCGCCGTCCTGCTGAAAGCGGAGGCGGCGCCAGGAGGTCAGAGCCCAGCCCGCGCCGAGTGCGAGGAGGGCAAGGCCGAGCGGGGTCAGGAGATAGCCGCCGCGCGTGGCGGTCCAGAGGCCGAGGGCAGCGACGGCGGCCCCGGCAATGACCTCGCGCCAGCGGTGGAGGGTGGAGAGGAGTTCGGGGCGGATGAAGCTCAAAGCGTGACCGGAGTGTGGAAGAGAACCAGGGAGAAGTCTGCTGCGGGCTGGAAGCCGATGGCAAGGTAGGCGCGGGTAGCGGCGGGGGTGGCGGCGAAGAGGACGGCTCGGGTGGCCCCTGCGGCACGGGCTTCGGCCAGGTGGAGCGCGACGGCGGTGCGGGCATGGCCGCAGTTGCGCAAGGCGGGCGGGGTGTAGACGCCGCCGACCTGGACAATCTCGGGCAGGCGGGCGTTGAAGCCGGTCAGCGCGACGGGCTGGCCTTGGTGGAGTAGGACGCGGTGGCTGTCTGCGGCGAGCCAGCCGTCGACGTCCTGCGCGGCGCGGGCGCGGGCCTGATCGGGCGTCATGCCTTGGG
>JBJTSJ010000247.1:0-4635 GCA_046076605.1 Tabrizicola sp. | reverse complement strand
GGAGCCCAGAGTTTCGGCGGGGCCGATGCCGATGGAAAAGCGGCTTTGCTGACCCAGCGCTATGAGCCTTCCTTGGATCACGACTGCGGCCCGAAGTGATAGCCGGGGCTCTGCAAGGACGATCTGCCAACCGTCGCCACGGAAGCGGGTGAAGCGGGTATTTCGGGGCGGGGACTGCCAGGTGCCGATCAGCTCGGCAGCATTGCGCAGCACCCGCATTGCCGCATCCACGGCATGCGCCGGGTATCCGGTGGAACCAACAAGGTCACCGGTGACCACCGAGATAAGGGATGCGCTCATCAAGGCCTGCAACTTGAAAAAATCATCATCAAGCCATAGGACTTTAAATGCGAAACATCAAGCCCAGAGACTTGATGTCTACATGAAGCCAAGTTCCAACCGGGCTTCGTCGGACATCATCTCCATGCCCCAGGGCGGATCGAAGGTCATCGCCACGTCAACATGTTTCACCCCCGGCAGGGGCTCGACCGCGTTGGCGACCCAGCCTGGCATCTCTCCAGCCACGGGGCAGCCAGGGGCGGTGAGGGTCATGGTGATCTCAACCTCGTTCTCGGGACCGATCTCGATCGTGTAGACGAGGCCCAGATCGAAGATGTTGACCGGGATTTCCGGGTCAAAGACCGTGCGGCAGGCCTCGACGATCTGCGGATACAGCGGATGGTCGGTCGAGGAGGGCTTGATGAGCGGCTGGCCTTCGGTCTGGCCCGCCGCCTGCACTGAAGTCTGGTCCTGCATGTGGTCGTTCCGACGCTTTGGGTAAGTTGACCGATTATATAGGGAATGGTCCGGTCAAGGTCCAGTGGCGCCGGTGACGGTTCTGTCCCGGATCAGAACGGGATCTCGTCGTCGAGGTCCGACCGCCCGCCACCGCCGCCAGCGCCGCCACCCGTGCCGCCGCCAAAGCCGCCCCGGCTGCCGCCGCCCGACGACCCGCCACCGTAGCCACCACCTTGGCCGCCGTCGTCATAGCCGCCGCGGTCATCGTAGCCACCACCACCGCCACCGCCACCCCCGCCTTCACCCCGGCCGCCGAGAAGCGTCAGGTTGCCGGAATAGGGCCGCAGCACGACTTCGGTGGTATAGCGGTCCTGGCCCGACTGGTCCTGCCACTTGCGGGTTTCAAGCGAGCCTTCGATGTAAACCGTGCTGCCCTTCTTCAGATACTGCTCGGCAATCTTGGCGAGCGGTTCCGAAAAGATCGCGACGGAATGCCATTCGGTGCGTTCCTTGCGTTCGCCCGAGTTGCGGTCGCGCCAGGTTTCCGAGGTGGCGATCCGCAGGTTCACCACCTTGCCGCCGTTCTGGAAACTGCGCACCTCGGGGTCGCGGCCGAGGTTGCCGATGAGAATGACCTTGTTGACTGACCCAGCCATGCGAATCTCCCTTGCAGATGTCCCGGGCAGGTTCGCCGCGGATGGTTAACAAACCTATACCGGGCTTCCGGGGGCGGCTGCAACCAAGCCATTGGGTGGCGTTGGCAAGGTCTGGAACGCCTGCAAAAACGCGACTGGAAAATCGGGGTGAAGTGGCTATAGTCCGGTCGGTCGCGCGACGGCTTTTCGGCGCGGGTGGGTGTGGACGACGGGATGCGGAAGGTCTTCCGGATAGCATTGGTGACCGTGGCGGTCATTGGGTTTGCAGGTGCCGGCCTTGCCGAGGGGCTGAGCCTGTCCGGCTCGACCAAATCCCGTAGCTCCATCTTCAAGTCCCAGTCTGAGCTGATCGACAAGAAGCTCTCAAAGCAATACAGCGGGTCGGTCAAGTTCACGCCCAAGTACAAGAAGGGCGAAGAAACCGCCGATGCCAAGGGCATCCCGGCCTATCGCGGCAACTACAAGGGCGAGTACCTGGAGGTCGCCAAGGCGGTGGCACGCAAGCATGGCGTGCCGGAGGATCTGTTCCTGCGGCTGGTTCAGCAGGAAAGCGGCTGGAACCCGGTGGCTGTGTCCACGAAGGGCGCGACAGGTCTGGCGCAGTTGATGCCAGAGACGGCCGAGCATCTTGGGGTAGACATCAACGACGCCGAAGAGAACCTGGAGGGCGGCGCGCGCTACCTGCGGATGATGTTCGACAAGTTCGGTACCTGGGAGCTGGCGCTGGCGGCTTACAATGCAGGTCCTGGCGCGGTGGAGGAGCACAACGGCATCCCCCCCTTCGCCGAAACGGAAAACTACGTCGCGGCGATTCTGGGCTAGGGCCAGGATCAGGTAAGGTGGGCAGATTGCCCACCCTACATGCGTCGCTCACTCAGCCGCGATCTTGATCACCGGCTCCATCTGCCCCAGCACATCGCGGCTGAGGTGGCACTTGATCTGGTGCCCGCCGTCAAGCACCTGAACCGGGGGAACCTCACGTTCGCACAGACCTTGCGGCGCCTGGGATTTCCAACGGCAACGGGTCTGGAAGGGACAGCCGGGCGGCGGGTTCACGGCCGAGGGGATGTCACCTTCTAGCACGATGCGTTTGCGTTCAACCTTGGTGTCGGCAATCGGGACGGCGGACAGCAGCGCCTCGGTGTAGGGGTGGTAGGGCGGCTGGAAAACCTGGTCGGTCGTGCCCATTTCGACGACATGGCCGAGATACATCACCATCACGCGGTCCGACAGGTAGCGGACGATGGACAGGTCGTGGCTGATGAACAGAAGCGTCGTCTTGTTCTCGCGCTGGATGTCCATCAGAAGATCGGTCACCGCGGCCTGCACGCTGACGTCAAGCGCCGAGACGGGTTCGTCCGCCACTACCACCTTGGCCCCGCCCGCAAAAGCCCGGGCGATGCCGACGCGCTGTTTCTGGCCGCCCGACAGCTGCCGCGGCATCCGTTCTGCAAATGCGCGGGGCAGTTTCACCAGGTCGAGAAGTTGCAGCATCCGGTCGTGCCGTTCGGCATCCGACTTGCCGTAGTTGAAGATCTCCAGCGCGCGGATGATCTGGCGGCCCACGGTCATCGAGGGATTGAGCGTGTCGAAGGGGTTCTGGAAGACCATCTGCACCTGGGAGACGGTGTCGGTGTTGCGCTTCTGGATCGGGGTCGACTGGACGTTCTCGTCAAACAGCATGATCGAGCCGGAGGTCGCGGTTTCCAGCCCCATCAGCACCTTAGCGAAGGTCGACTTGCCGCAGCCGGATTCGCCGACGATGGCCAGGGTTTCGCCCTCACGCGCTTCGAAGCTGAGCGTTTCGTTGGCCTTGACCACCTTCTTTGCACCGCCTCCGAAGGCACCGCCCGAGACGGAGTAGTATTTCCGCAGATCGTCCATCTTCAGGACGACCTTGCCAATCGCGGCCTTTTCCTTAACCTCGCGTTTGGTCGGCGGGGCAGCCCAATCAATTTCCTGCCAGCGCAGGCAGCGGCTGTCGTGCCGGTCGTCGTCTGGGACATGCGACATCGGGATGTCCGCCTCGTCACAGCGGCCGTGCTGGAAATAGTCGCAGCGCGGACCGAAATTGCAGCCCTTGGGGCGTTCGTGCGGCAGGGGGAAGTTGCCCGGAATGCTGATCAGGGGGCGGGCGTTCTTGTCGGCAACAGGGAGTGGAATCGACCGGAAGAGCGCCTGGGTATAGGGGTGGCGCATCTTGTCGAAGACTTCGGTGACGTTCCCGGTCTCCACCGCCTCGCCGGAATACATCACGCAGATCCGGTCGCAGACATCCATCACCAGCCCAAGGTTGTGGCTGATGAACAGCATCGAGGTGCCGTATTTCTCGCCCAGTTCTTTCACCAGATCGACGATCCCGGCCTCGACCGTGACGTCCAGTGCGGTGGTGGGTTCGTCGAGGATGAGGAGCGCGGGCTTGGCCATCAGCGCCATCGCGATGACGATGCGCTGCTGCTGGCCGCCCGAAAGCTGGTGCGGGTAGCTGTTGATGATGCGGTCCGGGTCGGGCAGGCGCACGTCGGCGACGATCTGGCGGGCAAGCTTCCAGGCCTCGGCCTTGGACATGCCGGAATGCAGCATCGGCACCTCGGCCAACTGCGCGCCGATCTTCATCGCGGGGTTCAGGGAGGCCATCGGTTCCTGGTAGATCATCGCGATCTCGGAGCCGCGGATGTGGCGGAGTTCTTCGTCCGACATCTTGGCCAGATCGCGGCCCTTGAACTTCATCGATCCGGCGACGATGCGGCCGGTCTTGCCCAGTTCGCGCATGACCGCCAGTGCGACGGTCGACTTGCCGCAGCCGGATTCGCCCACCAGTCCCATCGCCTCGCCTGCCATGACGGTGCAGGAGAAGTCCATCACGGCGGGGATCTCGCGCAGACGGGTGAAGAACGAGATCGAGAGATGCTCGATTTCCAGGATCGGCTGCGACGGGTCCCAGGGGGTGTCGGTGGCTGTCATGGCATCAATCCTTCAGGCTTTCTTCACGCAACCCGTCGGCAAGAAGGTTCAGGCCGAGGACAAGGCTCATGAGGGCGAGGGCAGGGGCCAGGGCGGGGTGGGGGAAGAGGTTCAGAAGCTTCCGCTCGTCGTCGATGGTCGACCCCCAGTCCGGGCTGTCGGGCGAGACGCCGAGGCCGAAGAAGCCCAAGGTCCCGAGAAGGATCGTGGTGTAGCCGATCCGCAGGCAGAAATCGACGATCAGGGGTCCGCGGGCGTTGGGCAGGATCTCCCACAG
>JBJTSJ010000246.1:0-3012 GCA_046076605.1 Tabrizicola sp. | reverse complement strand
TTCGGGGCCGTGCGGCTGAAGGAACCGATGATCCTGGGCCACGAAGTGTCGGCCTATGTTGACGACCCCGGCACCACCGCCTTCACCAAAGGTCAACTCGTCGCCGTCTCCCCCTCCCGCCCCTGCGGCAGCTGCAAGTTCTGCCTGGAAGGCCTGCCCAACCAGTGCCTCAACATGCGCTTCTACGGGTCGGCCATGCCCTTCCCCCATATCCAGGGCGCATTCCGCGAAATCCTGATCGCCGACGCCGCCCAATGCGTCGACGCGACCGGCCTGACGGCGGGAGAGGCCGCGATGGCAGAACCCCTCGCCGTCACCCTCCACGCCACCCGCCGCGCCGGTGACATGCTCGGGAAGAAAGTCCTCGTCACCGGCTGCGGCCCGATCGGCGTCCTCTCCATCCTCGCCGCCCGCCGCGCCGGGGCCGCCGAGATCATCGCGACCGACCTCTCCGACTTCACCCTCTCCCTCGCCGCCAAAGTCGGCGCCGACCGCGTGATCAACACCGCCAAGGACCCCGAGGCCCTCAGCGCCTACACCCCCGACAAAGGCCACTTCGACGTCCTCTACGAATGCACCGGAGTCGCTGCTGCCCTGGCCAGCGGTATCGCCGCCCTGCGCCCCCGCGGGGTCATCCTGCAACTCGGCCTCGGCGGCGACATGACGCTTCCCATGATGGCGATCACCGCCAAGGAACTCGACCTCCGCGGCAGCTTCCGCTTCCACCCCGAATTCGCCGTGGGCGTCGGACTGATGCAGAAGGGCTTGATCGACGTGAAGCCCCTCATCACCCACACTGTCCCGCTGGCAAAGGCCGAGGACGCCTTCAAGCTGGCCAGCGACCGCTCACAGGCAATGAAAGCGCAGATCGTGTTCGCCGATTGACCGACCTTCGGTTTGACCCGACACCGAGTGTCGCCCAAACTGCCCGCCAGGGAGACCCACATGTCCTTCTTCGAAATCCACGACCCGGTCTTCGCGACCTACGTCCTGCACAACGCCCCGGTCAAAAAGCTCGCCACCGGCTTCGACTGGGCGGAAGGCCCGGTCTGGTTCGGCGACCAGGGCTGCCTCCTCTTCTCCGACATCCCGAACAACCGCATCATCCGCTGGTCCGAGGACGGCACGACCACCTTCCGCCAGCCCGCCAACTACACCAACGGCCACACCCGAGACCTCCAGGGCCGCCTGATCTCTTGCCAGCACGGCAGCCGCAGCGTCACCCGCACCGAATGGGACGGCACCATCACCACCCTCGCCGACAGCTATGACGGCAAGCCCCTGAACAGCCCGAATGACGTGATCGTCGCGAAGGACGGCAGCGTCTGGTTCACCGACCCCCACTATGGCATCGGCACCGACTACGAAGGCTACCGCTCCCCGCAGGAGTTGCCCTGCCAGGTCTACCGCATCGACCCGTCGGGAAAGATCAAGGCCGTCATCACCGACATGATGTGCCCCAACGGCCTCGCCTTCAGCCCTGACGAAGGCCGCCTCTACGTCGCCGATACCGGCCGGATGTTCCACGCCGACCCCCAGCACATCCGCGTCTTCGACATGGTCGCAGGCCGCCCGACCAACAGCCGCGTCTTCCACACCATCGACAAGGGCTGCGCCGATGGCATCCGGGTGGACAGCGACGGCAACCTCTGGTCCTCGGCGGGCGACGGCGTCCATTGCATCGCGCCGGACGGGCGGCTCCTGGGCAAGATCCTCGTCCCCGAGGTCGTCTCAAACATCTGCTTCGGCGGCCGCGCCAAGCATCGGCTGTTCATCACCGCGACGACCAGCCTCTACTCCGTGATCCTGAACCGCAAGGGCATCCAATGGCCGTGAAACCGCAAACCGGCCTGATCGGCCTTGGCACGATGGGCGCCGCACTCGCGCTGAACATCGCCGAGAAGGGCTTCCCCATCGCCGTCTGGAACCGCACCACCAGCGTCACCCACGCCTTCAAGGCCGACGCCGGACCCTTGGCCGACCGCATCACCCCCACCGACACCCTGTCAGACCTCGTCGCCGCCATCTTCCCACCCCGCGCGATCATCCTGATGGTCCCCGCAGGCCCCGCCGTCGATGACATGCTGACGGCCCTCACTCCGCATCTTTCCGCCGACGACCTGGTGATCGACGCGGGCAACGCCAACTTCCACGATACCAACCGCCGCGCCGCCCAAGGCCTTCCGTTCCGCTTCCTCGGCATGGGCGTCTCGGGCGGCGAGGAAGGTGCCCGCCACGGCCCCGCGATCATGGGCGGCGGCGCGCGCGAAGACTGGGACCGCATCGCCCCGGTCCTCCACGCCATCGCCGCCAAGCACAAGGAGCAGCCCTGCGCCGACTGGATGGGTCCCGCGGGCGCCGGGCATTTCGTCAAGACCGTCCACAACGGCATCGAATACGCCGACATGCAGATGATCGCCGAGGTCTACGGCATCATGCGCGACGGCCTCTCCCTTCCGGCCATCAGCATCGCGGACACCTTCGCCCAGTGGAACAAGGGCATCCTGCAAAGCTACCTCATTGAAATCTCTGCCGAAGTCGCCGCCGCGAAAGACCCCCTAACCGGAGCCGCCCTCCTCGACGTCATCCTCGACCAGGCGGGCCAAAAAGGCACTGGTCGCTGGACCGCCATCGAGGCGCAGCACCTCGCCGCCCCCATCCCGGTGATAGAAGCCGCCGTCGCTGCCCGCAACATCTCTGCCCGCCTCGACGAACGGCACGCGGGAGAAGCGGTCTATGGCCCCGCCCCCGAAGCCACGCCCGACGTGACGATCAGCGACCTGCAGGACGCCCTGACCGCCGGGAAGATCCTCTGCTATGCGCAAGGCTTCACCATGACCGCCGCCGCCGGAGCATCCTTCGGCTGGGACCTGCAACTTCCAGCCATCGCAAGGGTCTGGCGCGCGGGCTGCATCATCCGCTCCTCGATGCTTGACGCCATGGCCCAGGCGCTGACCGACGATCCAGCCCGCAACCTGATCCTCGCCCCCCGCTTCACGGCTGAGATCAAGC
>JBJTSJ010000245.1:0-3585 GCA_046076605.1 Tabrizicola sp. | reverse complement strand
TCTTCGGTCGTCTCAAGAAGGTCGGGGCGGGTGCGGATGAACGCGGCGACAGCGGGATGGATACCGGCCGGGATGGCGTAGTTGGCCAGCCAGTCTTAGGCATTCGCCTGAACGACAATATGGATCAGTCGGTCACTCAGCGCGCTGCCCATGTCATAGGCAATGGCGCCGTCCTCGACCTGGTTGCCCGCGGCGACGATCAGCACGCCAGGGGGCAGTCTGTGACGACCGACCCGACGCTCTTGCAGCAAGCCGTAGACGGTGGGCTGCAGCGCAGGCGCGGCCGCGGTCAACTCGTCAAGAAACAGGATCGCGGGTGCGTCGCCGTCGGGAAGATCCTCGGGCCGATACCAAACCGTCTTTGCCGCGTCGTGATCATAGTAGGGCAGGCCGCGCAGGTCCTGCGGCTCGACTGTGGTAAGGCGAAGATCGTAAAGCTGGGCGCCGACACGGTCGGCCAGGGTCTGCACCAGCTCGGTCTTCCCCACACCTGGGCGGCCATGGAGCATCCACGACGCCGTCATGCCGCCCGCCTGCTGCGCGGTCCAGCCGGCCTCCAGCACGCGCAGCGCCTCTCCGGCGGACACCGTTGTCGCGTTCACGCTCATTGGGCCGCCGTCCGCTCAAGCCGTGCCGCAAGCCGTGCATGGGCCGATACGGCGCGGGCCTCCTGAGAAATCTCGCGGACATAGCGGTTGTCGCGGTGATTGACCGCCAAAAGGTCCCGCTCAGTGAACGCCTCATCGAACAGGCCCTGGGTCAGCACCTCGCGATCTTCGCGATCAAGCCGGACGACATGCGGAGCAGGCAAGTCGCTTTGCACTGAGACAAGCGTCAGCGGCGGGATACGCGCCAGTTCGGACTGTTCGACGACCAGGCGCAGCGTCCCCTCCTGCAGATCATGCCGTGCGGCGATCCGTCGAAGGCAACTGCGCCCCCGGAAAACCAGTGTGTCAAGCCCACGCGCCGCCTCATCGGTCCCAACCTGCTGTGCCCGCGCTCTCGCGCTAAGGCGCAGGACCTTGATTTCGACCAGAAGGACAAGGATTACCATCAGCGCCGGGGCCTGCATGACCGGCACGGCAAGGTCGCGCACCAGGATCGGACTGATGGCAAAGGGCATCAGCGTGATCAGGAAGCGAAGCGGCTGCATCTCGACCAGAAGGCGCACCCAGGTCCGCAGGCCCGCATTCAGCGGCACCACAAGAACCCGCCCCAGAAATTTCTTCGGCAGACTCCGGGTCTCAAGCACGCCGGGGTTCCAAAGCGTGGAATCTGTCAAGATCAGCATCGCATCTCACGGTCCGTCTGGGGGAACTAGGACGACACCAACGGTTTGCAAACGACGAAGGAGGCCCGGGTCGCATCGCGCCGACGGGATGCCAGTGATTTCCACGTCAACCTGACCTGCCGTCCTCTGCATGGGCAGGTCTCCCGTCGCGGTTGACGGAAAGACCCCGGGCAAGGTCGCAGAAATTATAACGCCCGGCGTTGCCGCCAGGCGTCTTGATGGGTTTGCCAGAAGCACTCCGCGCCAGGCCGCTTTCGGTCAGTGCCCCAGGATCTGGCTCAGGAACAGCTTGGTCCGGTCGCTCTTCGGGTTGTTGAAGAACTCCTTCGGCTCATTCTGTTCGACGATCTGGCCCTGGTCCATGAAGATGACCCGGTTCGCCACCGCCTGGGCAAAGCCCATCTCGTGTGTGACGCAGAGCATGGTCATCCCCTCCTGGGCCAGCTGGATCATCGTATCCAGAACCTCCTTGATCATCTCGGGGTCAAGGGCAGAGGTCGGCTCGTCGAACAGCATGATCCGCGGCTTCATGCACAAGGACCGCGCGATGGCGACACGCTGCTGCTGGCCGCCCGACAACTGGCCGGGATACTTGTGCGCCTGTTCCGGGATCTTGACCTTCGACAGGAAGTACATCGCGGTCTCTTCCGCTTCACGCTTCGGCACCTTCCGAACCCAGATCGGAGCCAGCGTCAGGTTCTCCAGGATCGTCAGATGCGGGAACAGGTTGAAGTGCTGGAACACCATCCCGACCTCGGACCGCACCTTGTCGATGTTCTTCAGGTCGTTGGTCAGTTCCGTCCCGTCCACCACGATCTGCCCCTGCTGGTGTTCCTCCAGCCGGTTGATGCAGCGGATCAGCGTCGACTTGCCCGACCCCGACGGCCCGCAGATCACGATCCTTTCGCCCCGCTGCACCGTCATGTTGATGTCGCGCAGCACGTGGAACTGCCCGTACCACTTGTTCATGCCGGTGATCTGGATCGCAACTTCGTCCGAGACCTGCATTTTGGAAGCTTCAGCCATGATATGTCCTTACCGGTGGTCGGTCTTCAGCTTGCGCTCCAGGTACATGGAATAGCGCGACATGCCGAAGCAGATGAGGAAGAAGATGACGCCGACGAAGATGTAGGGCTCCCAGTAGATGCCCTTCCAGTTGATGTCGGCGCGGACGATTTGCGTGACCCCTTTCAGCGGGTCCATCAGGCCCACGAAGGCGACCAGAGTGGTGTCCTTGAACAGGCCGATGAAGGTCGACACGATGGCCGGGATACTGATCTTCAGCGCCTGCGGCAGGATGATCAGCCGCTGCGCCCGCCAGTAGTCCAAGCCCAGCGCATCCGCCGCCTCGTACTGACCGCGCGGCAAGGCGGCCAGCCCGCCCCGGATCACCTCGGCCAGATAAGCGGCCGCGAAGAAGGTCACCAAGATGATCACCCGAAGGATGATGTCGAAGTTCGTCCCCGGTGGCAGGAAGTACTGCAGCAGAAGCGAGGCGGTGAACAGAAGCGTGATCAGCGGCACGCCCCGTACGAACTCGATGAAGCCCACCGACAGCGATTTGACGATCAGCATGTCCGACTGCCGCCCCAGCGCAAGCAGGATGCCGATGGGCAAGCTGAAGGTGATCCCCGTCACCCCGATCACGATGGCCAGAAGGAAGCCGCCGAATTGATCCGAATTGATGGCCGTCAGGCTGAACGGCAGCACCGCCTGCAGGCCATGGACGACATAGGCATCCACGTACAACCACCACAGCACCGCCGCCACGATCCCCGCCCCCGCCGCCGGCGCCAGCCCGATGATGGGCGAGGCCAGGCGGAACACCGCATACAGGATCGCGAAGCCGGCCATCGCAACGATGGGCGACCAGATCGACCCGCCCCACAGCAGCCAGAAGCACAGCGCCGGATAGAGCGCCGTGAACCAGATCAGCTTGCCGGGCTGCCCTTGCGCGACAGCAACCATCCCCGCGACAAGACCCAGCGCCAGCACCGCCGCCAAAATCGGCGCCGCCGCCAGCCACAGCGTCACCAGCAGGAAGAGCCCCACCGCGCCAAGGATGATCGTCAGGTTCTTTCGGTTCCCGGCAAACAGAACCGGGGCCATGGCCGCAAACAGCAAGCCAAAGGCCATGACCGGCCGCCAATACAGGTCCTGCGGATAGAAGCCAAAGATGAACTGATGCCACCGCTCGCGGATCATGGCCCAGCAGGCCCCGGTCGCGCCTTCGCCTGCCGTGGCCGCCACGATCTCGCGGCACTGGGCAAGGCTTTCGGCATTCCACACGGAAT
>JBJTSJ010000244.1:0-6403 GCA_046076605.1 Tabrizicola sp. | reverse complement strand
GTGGCCATCGAGGTGTATGTTCGAGGTGGAGTTTGGCGACTTCAACCACGGACCCTACGGAGACCCCGATGACCAAGACGAACATGGACCTGTCCGAGCTTCTGGCCAAGCACGATCAGGGCGACTTCCTGCGCGGCATTGTGGCAAGTGCAACTTGATGGGACAAAAATGGTTGTTTTTGTCCTGGACAGAAAGCTGGGACAGAAGTCGCTATTCTAGGCCTAGCGCGCGGCTGAGCGTGGTCAGCGGGGCATAAAGCCTTAGCGGGTCATGGGGATCGCGGCGGAATCCGTGGTGCATGTAGAAAGCGGCGGCAACGTCGTTCTTTGCCTCAACGACCATCATATGCGCTGCGATATCGGAGCGAAGAACACGCGCGACCGCGTTGCTCAGCAGGGCGACACCAAGCTTCTTGCCCTGATACCGCACATCGATGGCGAGGCGTCCCAAGCGGGCCGATGGGACCACGGGATAGCGGGGCAGCTTCTTTTGCCAGTCTGCGGCGACATCCGCCAACTGAACGTGACAGGCCGAGAGCGTGTAGTATCCAGCGACCGCACCAGTCGCGCTGTCGACGGCAAGGAAGCAGGCAGCTACCCGCCGTTTCATGTCCTGCCCTGCTTGGGTCAGTAGGTAGGCGTTCAGGGCTTCGTTGCCGCAAGTGAAGTCACTTCGATCCTGTTGCCCCAGCGGAACAACGGAAAAGGGGTATTCGGACATACCTCAGAGTGGCCCGATCAGGCGCTCGTGATGCGCCCGCGCCCGTTCCATCGCTGGGGTGGGTGCCGGAGGATCGATCAGCAGTGACGCGAAGACCTGAGCGCTTTCGCGGCTCAGGTGCAGCACCTCAGTCTGTGCAATGGTCTGTCGCGCAGCTGCACTGGCCGCTGCCACGACAAAGTCGGTCAGGCTGCGGCCTTCGATCTGAGCCGCACGCTTGAGAATTTCGTGCACTTCAGGGGCGAGACGCGCTTCCAGACGGGCTTGGCGGGGTGCAGTTTGCATGACGATACTCCTTTCCCGGCACATACGGCAAATTGCCGTACAATGCAAGGGTGGCCGTTTTGGGTCGTTTCTGGCCCGACCGCCCTGCCCTGCCCCGCATCAAGGGCTTAGGCCGGACAAAAACCCATGACAAAACCTTTGCGGTTTTGGGAGGGTTTTGGCACGATGCAGCATGATCATCGGATACGCCCGCGTCAGCACAGAGGACCAGAATTTGGACGGCCAGCTCGACGCCCTGAAGGCGGCGGGTGCCGAGAGGATCTTCGCGGACAAGATCACCGGCACGGCCCGCAGCAGGCCCGAGCTGGACCGCTTGCTAGATCAGCTTCGCCAGGGCGACGTGATCACCGTCACGAAGTACGACCGCCTCGCCCGTTCCTTGCGTGATCTTCTCGACATCGTGGACACGATCCAGGCGCAGGGTGCGGGCTTCCGTTCGCTGGCCGAGGACATCGACACCACTACGCCCGCCGGGCGGCTGGTGTTTCATGTCTTCGCCTCCATCGCTCAGTTCGAGCGGGAACGAATTTCGGAGAGGACTAGGGAAGGGCTGGAGGCAGCTCGCAAGCGTGGCCGTGTCGGGGGAAGGCCCCCTGCCCTATCTGCCGCCCAGAAGGCCGAGGTGCGTCGGATGCGGGATGATGAGCTGCGGCCCCTGCCTGAGATCGCACAGCTCTTCCGGGTCAGTGTGAAAACGGTCAGAAGAACATAAGCGCACAAATGTTGTTTTGTGCGCTGTGCCGTGCTATATTGTAGGCATGCCCAGACTCTCAATCGACATCACCCCCGAAGAACATCAGAAGCTGAAGGCCATCGCTGCGCTGAAAGGCGAGAGCATCAAGGATTTCGTGCTAAAGCGCACCCTTGGCGATGCCCCTGCCCTTGACGACATGAGCGAGGCGGAGGCGGTGGCCGCCTTGGCTGACTTTCTGAAGCCCAGGATCGAGCAGGCGCGGCGCGGCGAGTTTTCCAAGAAGTCGCTTGCAGACATTCGGCGTGAAGCACACCAGCAGGCCGGACTGTAGCCGTTCCCATGCCGTCCTATGACCTCACGCTCGCCGCTGAAACGGACTTGCGGGACATCTGGCGCTATACCTACAAAACGTGGGGCTTTGACCAGGCCGAGAAGTACTTCGACCAGATCGAAGCCTGTTGCGAGGCTGTGGGTGACGGGCGGGCGAGATCGAAGGTGCTTGAGGGACTGCAAGAAGGCGTCCACATCCACCGCTGCGAACATCACTTCATCATCTGGCTGGCCGGAACCCGCCCGGTCATTATCGCCATCCTGCATGAGCGGATGGATTTCGTGCGGCGGCTGAAAAGCCGACTGTAGCACCTACAGCGTCGCTTCAAAACGGCGTTGTGCCCGACTCAAATGAGTATATACTCATTTGAGTAAAAGCTCATTTATACAAGGGGCGGTCAGCTTGCCAATTATCTCAATACTGAATCCAAAGGGTGGCAGCGGCAAAACCACCATCACGACGAACCTCGCTCGCTCGCTGCATGAGCGCGGCCATAGGGTTCTAATCGTCGACTCCGATCCGCAAGGTAGCGCCCGAGACTGGCACGCGGCCGACGAAAAAAACCCCCTGCCTCTCGTGGCTTTGGACCGCGCCAACAATGTCAAAAGCTTGCCAGATGTCGCCGCCACCTACGACTTCGTCGTAGTGGATGGTGCAGCCAAACTTGAGGACATGATCGCTGCAAGCATCAAGATCACGGATTTTATCCTTATCCCGGTGACGCCTAGCCCCTACGACCTGTGGGCGGCTTCAGATCTTGTTGAGTTCATCAAGGCCCGCCAGGAGGTGACGGAAGGCAAACCTGCCGCCCGCTTTATCATCAGCCGTGCAATCGCCGGAACACGTCTTGGCGACGAGATCGTCAAAGCGCTCGCAGAACAGGGTCTAGGGGTGTTCGCTACCCACATCACCCAGCGGCAGGTTTACCCCCAAACGGCAAGCGAGGGGGGGACTGTGTTCGACAGCAAGAACGCCGATGCCTTAGCGGAAGTGAACGCCCTGACCGATGAAATTCTCGCCTTTATCGACGGGGAGGGAGCGTGATGGCCCTTTCAAGTAAACGACCGAGCCAGCGTGACGAGGTTAAGACGAGGCTTCTGAGCGATGTAACGGAGACGAATGAGAAGAAGCGCCGTCTAAACGCAGAGATCGAGGACTCTCTCTATCGCCGGATCAAGGGACGAGCTGCGGAAGAGGGTCAAACAATATCCAGCATTACCCGCGACCTATGGATTGAGTATTTGAGTAAGTGAGTATTTGAGTAAACACCTCACCAGCCATTGCGACCGCGCTTCTTATACCAGCTTTTGCAGAACCCAAGGAACGCAGCGTCGGGGTTCTTCGGAAGCTCCTTCTGTCTTGCGGCATAGGTCCGCCATTCCCCGACCAAGACATTGATGTCCCACGTCGGCGCAAGCTCCCGCGCACGTTCAAGCGTATCCGGCGAGAGGGGCAAAATGTAGCCGCCAGTCAGCCGGTCCTGTTGGGGTTTGGCCGTGTAAGCATGCAGAAACTCCGGCTTCGGCGTGACCGTCAGGATGTCTGCTTCCAACCGGAAGGCATAGTCCGGCATGTGATCGTGTTCCTCATCGGCCTTGCAAATGTCTTTCACAAGCCGCCGAAATTCCTTGTCTGACGATGTTGAGCCCGTGCGGGCCTGTAGTTTTTCAAGGCCACACTTCCATTCCGGCTGAGTGCCGCATTGCTTGCGCGCCAGCTCATACAGACGGCGCTCTAGAGGCTTGCGGAGCTGAAAGTAGCGACGGTTCAGTGTAAGGACATCATCACCAGCAATCGCGTTAAACACCCAATCGGAAAGGGTAACTTCGAGATCAAGCATCCGGCCGTCGCGGGTCTCACGCACGATCCGATAACGATCAATCAAACTGAATCCGTCAATCTGCTCGATGCCACCAGTGACGATGTTCGTTTCGATCTGGGTTCCCTGTAGCCGCTCAAGCGCAGCCTTGAGGCCCGTGTAACCAGTTCCAGCCACTGGTCGATTGGTAGCAACAAGCAAATCATACGCCTTGAACCTCAAGGTCCGATGGACGGTCTTGCCGTCGTTCAGTGCGGCCATAACCTGCGAAATACAGTAGATCAGCACATCCCGATCATGGACGGTGGCAAGACCGATCATGTTCGGCCTAACTTCCACATAGCTCTTGCCGTCAGAAGCGACGTAGCGGCGTTTCTTTGTGTCCGGCTTAGTCGAAAGGGTGAAGATGGGGTGCGCCATCGAGGCCATGTCGCCTTTAGGCGCAGCATCGAAGATATCGCACACGAAGAAGTCGCCCTGAGCGTGACGCAGGGGGAGCAGCGGAGTTCGGTCCTGTTTCGTAATTTCACCCACCATCACAGCACTATTCGTAATTTCACCCACCGATGCAAGCGGTTCGTAAGATCACCCACCACTGAAGGAACGTAATTTCACCCACCATCTTTCGTAGTATCACCCACCAAGCGTTGAAAAATCGGCGTTTTAGTTCATTTTTTTCAATATCTTATGTGTCCGTCTGATTCGCGTAACACATGATCTAACACCATATAACACACAGGGTTGTCAGCCCTTCTGCCTCACCCGGCATAGAACACGCAGGCCTGTTTGCCAGTCTCAGGCCCTCGCAGCCACTCGCCCCCGAGGACAGCGCAGGCGGTACCGTTGCCTGCCATGAAGCGGGGCAGGGCAATGGTCAGACCGAGCACCAGGACCAACCCGAAGAGGGCTATGAATGGGGTGCGCTTCTTCCAGCGTCCCGCCCTTGCCAACTCGTCGCGCAGGCGCTGAAGGGTTTGCCCTTCCTGCCGGACCAGCTCGTCCATTGTGCGGCTGGCGTCCCGCCGATCGGCAGCGAGGCCCAGGTGGAGACCTTCCAGCCGGTCGAGGGGAGCGGCCAAAGCCTTGTCGATCTCGTTGCCGATATGGCGACCATAGCGCTGCGGATCAGCATAGACCTTGGCCGCCTGTGCGGCCTCCCTGCTTTCCAGTGCGGTCTTCTGGACGGCTGCGAGGGTTTCGCCATGCTGATCCAGCTTCTCCGACATCTTGGCGACGACAACGCCCAGAAGATCCACGGTTTCACTGAGTGCGACGAGCGAGAGGGCAGGGGAGGTGGGACCGGGGTTAGGCATTGTGACTTCCGTGATCGGGAATATGCGATACGTGTTCAGAGATCGGTGTTGCGCGATCAGGGTTCAGATTTGGGATTTGCGGGTTGTGCGTTCGGTGATCGGTGCAGGCCGTCGAACTCCCTGTCCGCGAAGTAGCGCAGCTTGCGGGCGATCATCACCGGCTTGCCCTGGACGCGCAGCAGCTGGACGTGGGGCGGTAGCTGCATGATTTCATCCGGGGTCATCAGATCGCGCGCCGTGACGTTGTACGAGGACGAAGGCGCATCGCCGGGCTTGTGGCTTTCGGTCTGATAGCCGGTGGTTTCCCGCCCGATCATCTGGCTCAGCCACTTCGCCGTCTCGAAGTCGTTCACCCCGAAGGTTTGCAGCACGCCCGCATTGGCCACGAAGGTATTGGCCCGCGCGCCGTAGAGGTCTTTGAGCTGGCTCATGTCCTGCAGGATCGGCCAGAGCTGTAGTCCGTAGCCCGCCATCAGCCCCATGGCGCGTTCCACCGCTTCCAGGCGGCCCAGAGCTGCGAACTCATCCAGGAGGAACAGGGCGGGCTGTTTCAGGCGCTGAGAGCCTGTCTGAGCCGCTT
The DNA here is from genome assembly GCA_046076605.1 of Tabrizicola sp. Classification (GTDB taxonomy): domain Bacteria; phylum Pseudomonadota; class Alphaproteobacteria; order Rhodobacterales; family Rhodobacteraceae; genus Tabrizicola. The sequence goes on along the minus strand of JBJTSJ010000244.1, from coordinate 661 downwards.
CCGCGTCTCTCGCTATGTCCTGAAGCGCCTGTGCCACCAGAAGGCGCAGCCAACGGCTGTAGGCATCGAGGCGGTTCGGCGGCAGGACGAGGAAGATCGAGGTCAGGTCATGCCGCAGGGCCGAGAACTGGAAGTCTGAGCGCGCCGTGGCGGCGACGATCCGGGGACTGTCGAGAAAGTGGGTGTGGCGTTGAGCTGACGACATCACCGAGGCCGCTTCGCGGTCGGATTTGCCAAGGAAGCGGTTGGCCGCGCGGGCGATCAGGCCGCCAGCGGCGGAGGTGTCCTGCATCAGCTCCAGAAGGGTGCGGAACTTCTCGGGCGGCAGGGTCAGATATTCCCGCACCGTGGCGAGGGTTTTGCGATCCTGATCCTCATGGGCGACGGCGAACATGATCAGCCCGGCCAACAGTCGGAAGCCCACTGGAACGAAGAGGCCAAGGCGCTGCTGGCCGGGCTGATCATGTTCGCCGTGGCCCATGAGGATCAGGACCGCAAAACCCTCGCCACGGTGCGGGAATATCTGACCCTGCCGCCCGAAAAGTTCCGCTCCCTTCTGGAGCTGATGCAGGACAGCACCGCCGCCAGGGGACTGATCGCCCGCGCCGCCAACCGCTTCCTTGGCAAATCCGACCGCGAAGCGGCCTCGGTGATGTCCTCG
>JBJTSJ010000243.1:0-2780 GCA_046076605.1 Tabrizicola sp. | reverse complement strand
CGTATGATGCTCCACTCATGTCCAATGATGTACACAATATGTTTACATGATGATCCTACGATAGTAGCATTGTGCTTCGAAGGGTTTAATACACGTTCTGTATGTGGTATTGCGTCTTGTGTTATTATGTGCACGTGCAGTGTATATATGAGCTGATCAAGCGCGACCTGATCCACCCGGCGCAGAATGTACCGGCCCCGGACATGGGGACTGGGGAACGCGAGATGGCCTGGATCGCCGACCAGTACGCGCGGATGAACACGACGGACATCAACGCCAAGGCCTGCGTGACGGGCAAGCCGCCGCATGCCGGGGGCATACAGGGACGGGTCGAGGCAACGGGGCGCGGCGTGCAGTACGCGCTGCGCGAGTTCTTCCGGCACAGGGAGGACGCGGGGAAAGCCGGACTTGCGGGCAGCCTGGACGGCAAGCGGGTGATCGTGCAGGGGCTGGGCAACGTCGGCTACCACGCGGCCAGGTTCCTGTCCGAGGAAGACGGGGCCAAGGTCATCGCGGTGATCGAGCGGGACGGGGCTTTGGTGGACGAGAAGGGTCTGGACATCGAGGATGTGCGGCAATGGATGAACCGGCATGGCGGGCTTCTGGCGGGCTATCCCAACGCCAAACATGTCCCTGACGGCGCGAAGGTGCTGGAAGAGCCCTGCGACATCCTGATCCCGGCGGCGATGGAAGGGGTGATCCATCTGGGCAATGCCGACCGGATCAAGGCGCGCCTGATCATCGAGGCGGCGAACGGGCCGATCACCTTTGGCGCGGACGAGATCCTGCGGCGAAAGGGCATCGTCATCATTCCGGACATGTATGCCAATGCCGGGGGCGTGACGGTCAGCTACTTCGAATGGGTCAAGAACCTGAGCCACATCCGCTTTGGCCGGATGCAGCGCCGGGCCGAGGAGGCGCGGTCCCGGCTTCTGGTCGAGGAGCTGGAGCGGTTGTCGGCCGACCAGGGCCTAGGCTGGTCCCTGGCAGAAGGGTTCAAGGAGAAGTTCCTGCAGGGCTCGGACGAGTTGGCGCTGGTGCGGTCGGGGCTCGATGACACGATGCGGACGGCCTACCAGGCGATGCGCGAGGTGTGGCACTCCCGCCAGGATGTCGAGGACTTGCGGGTGGCGGCTTACATCGTTTCGATCGACCGTGTGGCGAAGACCTATCGGTCGAAGGGGCTGTAGGCCTGCTGACGGAAACTGTCAGGGGGCAGGGGATAGACCGGCCTTCTGACAGGAGGTTCCGATGACAGATGCAAGACCGCCGAAATCCTGGATTGCCGTGGCCTCCGCCGACCATGCGGCTATCGGCTGGGCAGCGGGGTTCATGCAGGTGAACCATGGCAAGGCTGGCCCTCTGCGGCGGATGCAGGCGGGGGACCGGGTGATTTGTTATGCTCCGGTGCAGGCCTATCGCGGGACGGAACGGCTGCAGGCCTTCGTCGCGCATGGCCGGATCGCGCCGGGCGAGGTCTACCAGGGTTCCATGGGCGAAGGCTCCGGCCCCTGGCGGCGGGACGTGATCTGGAATGAGGCCCGGACGGCCCCGATCGTGTCGCTGCTGGATCGACTCTCGTTCACGGCGGGGCGGAAGAACTGGGGCCAGCCGTTCCGATGGGGTTTCTTCGAGGTGAGTGAGGACGACGCGCGGATCATCACCGTGGCGATGGGGGTGGCGGGATAGCTTGGTCTGTCTCCGACACATGATGTCGCGGCTGGGGCAGGAAATCGCGGTACGGTCTTGAATATCCGCCTCGGTCTCGGTTTGATGCGGGGACAGGAGACATCATCCATGCGCTATTCCGGCCTGAAGGTCATCACCGAGGGGCTTCTTGGCAACAAGGGCTGGACCCCCGCCTGGCGCGATCCGGCGCCGAAAGCGGAATATGACGTCATCATCATCGGGGGCGGCGGGCACGGGCTTTCCACGGCCTACTACCTGGCGAAGAACCACGGCATCACCAATGTCGCGGTGCTGGAGAAGGGCTATCTTGGTGGTGGGAACGTAGGGCGGAACACGACCATCGTGCGCGCCAACTACATGATCCCCGGCAACACCGAATTCTACTCGCACAGCATGAAGTTGTGGGAGGGGATGGAGGCCGACCTGAACTACAACGTGATGCATTCGCAGCGGGGGCTGATCAACCTGTTCCATTCGGACGGGCAGCGCGACTACTGGGTGCGGCGCGGGAATGCGATGATAAATCAGGGGGATGACGCGATCCTTCTGGACCGGGAGGGGGTGCGGGAGCATCTGCCCTATCTGGATTTCGAAAATACCCGCTTCCCGATCTATGGCGGGCTGTTGCATCCCCGGGGCGGGTCGGCCCGGCATGACGCGGTGGCCTGGGGCTATGCGCGGGGGGCTGATCAGAGGGGCGTGGACCTGATTCAGAACTGCGAGGTCACGGGGATCGACATCGAGAACGGCGTCGTGAAGGGCGTGCAGACCACGCGGGGAGCGATACGGGCGAAGAAGGTCGGGATCGTGGTGGCGGGGCGGTCGTCCCAGGTCGCCGCGATGGCGGGGATGCGGCTGCCGATTGAATCGCACGTCCTGCAGGCCTTCGTGACCGAGGGGCTGAAGCCGGTGATCAACCATGTGGTCAGCTTCGGCATGGGGCACTTCTATATCAGCCAGTCTGACAAGGGCGGGTTGGTGTTCGGGGGCGACCTGGATTTCTACGCCAGCTACGCCGCGCGGGGGAACCTGCCGATGGTCGAGCATGTGATGGAGGCGGGGATGACGCTGATGCCGATGATCGGCCGGGC